>JAWQFQ010000071.1:0-39288 GCA_035967975.1 Scytonema sp. PMC 1070.18 | reverse complement strand
ATCTCATCACTCCCCTTTGGGTGATTGAGAGGCTTCTTTTGGTTTAAGCTAAAAATAGAGACATCTTATTTCGGGTTAGATTATGAAGTTTCAGTTACCCTTCAATTGTCAGAAGCCTTGATTGAGCAAGCTCAACGAGTTAGTAAGGTGACTCAACAAGCATTTGAAACCGTGCTACTTGATGCCCTGGAGGTGATGGGACTGACTTGGGAAAATTTTCCAGAAGAGAGCCTACCTACCCCAGTTACAAACCTTTCGGATGAAGAGGTTCTTGCTTTGGCAAGCCTTAAGATGGAATACGACCAAAACGAACGATTAGCAAAGCTACAAACTAAAGGAAAAACAACGGGATTGACCGAAGCAGAACGTTACGAATTGTTGGCACTGTTGCAAGTCTATCAACTGGGTCAGTTGCGAAAATCGGAAGCATTGGCAGAAGCTGTTAAGCGAGGGCTGCGGGAACCTCTATCGTCATGAGCCAGTTTTCAGAAAACTTAAAGCAATTGGTGCGGCAACGAGCAGGCGATCGCTGTGAATACTGTTTGAGCCGTCAAGAGTATATCATGGGACGCTTACCTAAAAACACGCGGGACGACGAAAGCCACGTAGTTTTAACTCGTGGATGAAGGCGGACACGAGCAAATTTATTTGCCTTCAATTCATGCGATTATGTTACAATAAACAACAAATAGCCCTTTCTTCAATCCTCTCCCCTTTCTTTAATCATTGTCCTCACCCAAGTGCGAAACGCTGTCATTGTTTTATTTCTCCCCTCGATTTTACTGCGTTCTAGATACTGTGGAATGACCTCATTCAAAGGGAAACCAGGAAAATGAGGACTTTCATCCCCCTGAACATATTGACCTGCTTGCAGTACGTTAATTTCTAGTTGTGTTCCGTTAAATCGCCATAATTCTCTTACCCCTAACATCTCATAGTTATCGAATCGGGTTCGCGAAGTGATGTCAATTTCAAGGGCTAAATCTGGTGGGGGGTCTACAGTTAAATCGATACGCTTTTTACCCCTAACGGCTGCTTCGTTTTCAATATAAAAACAGTCATCTGCTTCTAGACCTTGCTTCATAGTTTTGCTTTTAAAGGTTGTTGACCCCAAGCTTCTAAATTCAATATCAAGTTCTTCAAGAAGCACCTTCAACAAGTCGGCAATCATCACTTTATCATCTTCATGTTCGGGTAAGGGCACCATAATTTCTAAGACTCCCCCACTGTAATTAATCCGCGAACCCCGTTTTTCCCCAAACTCTTCTAGCAATTGTTCATACATTTGCCAACTAACATCAGTCATTAGGAGTTGCTGACCGGGAGGGACGACGAGCTGTTTGAGTTGGACTTGCATAGCTTCCTCACTACAAGAGTTATTAAGCGAAGGTTTGGGGATTATGCTTCTTGAGATTGCCGCTTTTCATACTAGCATAGCGATTATCTTCCTCCATCAAGAAGAGCGATCGCCAATCAAGAGCAAATAAAAATTACTCCCTTCCCGCTATAAGATTACCGATCTGTTTTTCCTCTTCCTTCGTGCCCTTCTCTTCGAGACGCTCCGCGAACGCGTCTTTGCGGTTCATTTCAATAGGTAATCTTCGGGCGGAAAGGGAGTAACCAACTTTCAGCCATCCAAAAACCTGCTCAACTGTCAAATCCAGCATTAAAAATTGCGGAATAGGAAGAGTATCGTTACCAGTCAACTCCACAGGCTCTTGTCCAAGGATAAACACCAATATTATCCTGTCTTCAGGGTCAATTAACCATCCCAACTCAGTACCATGTTTGAGACAGTGCAAAATATTACTAATAACTTTCGTCGCTTTCTGCTCAGGTGAGAGAATTTCTACTACCCAATCAGGATAAGTTTCAAAAGCATTGGGTACTTCACCATTTGCATCCAAGGGAATTCGTTGCCAAAGAAATACGCTAGCATCTGGAACAATCGAACGCCCGCCAAAAGTGCAGCGCAATTCTGGGAAGGCTAGGGCAATTTTCGCTGTTTCTGCAACCTGATTGACTACATCACAAAACTTCAGTTGCAGGCGCGAATGTTTACCTTGAGGCATAGGTTTCTGATAAATCCAACCATTGATAAATTCACTAGCAGGCTTAGTTTCTGACAGTTTGAGGAATTCTTCAAGAGTCAAAGACGTTGCAGTAGTCATAGCTTTGGTTGGAAAAAAAATCTTCGGTCTGCTATGATTTTAGCGTTCAACCCGTCGAAGCGGGCGTAACTAGCCAATTAGGGACTTCCAAGAAATATTGTCCGATTTTTTTATTTGGAAGTCCCTTAGACCAAGATTTCTAGCTGTTCCTCAAGTTCATAACCATTCACCAGTCCTTCCATAGCACGGTCAATTAACTCCACACCGTGCTTCACATTATCAACAACGCTCAATTGTCCGCGCAAATCAGCTGCTCCAACGAAGCCCTTAGCATACCATGTCATATGTTTGCGTGCTTGGCGCACACCTCTGTCGCCTTTATACTCGTACAATGCTTGTAGGTGTTCTTTAGCACATTCTAACCGTTGGATTGGTGTTGGTGGTGCTAACGTTTCCCCAGTTTTTAAAAAGTAATCTATTTCTCCCACCAAAAACGGATAGCCCATTGTACCACGGGAACACATCACCCCATCAGCACCAGTTTGCTCCAAACATTTCACTGCGGCTTCAACGGAGAAAATGTCTCCATTCGCAATTACCGGGATAGATAACACTTCCTTGACACGCGCAATCCATTCCCACCGTGCATTTCCGTTATAACCTTGGGCGCGGGTGCGTCCGTGTACTGTAATCATTTGTGCCCCCGCATCTTGCATCCGTTTAGCAAAATCAAGAATAGTAATTTCTTTATCATTCCAACCAATACGGGTTTTTACTGTTACAGGGACATTGACTGCCTTTACCACTTCTCTGACTATAGCTTCAGCAACTTCTGGCTGCCGCAGTAGCGAAGAACCACCACCATTCTTAGTAATTTTATTGACTGGGCAACCCATATTAATATCAACGGTATCTGCCCCTTCTTCTACTGCTTTGACTGCAGCTTCAGCCAAAAAGTCCGGGCGACAGTCAAACAACTGGATGCTAATTGGTCGTTCATTGGGGTCCACCTCCATAATTTTGGGCAGTTGTTTCACGTAGTGTAACCCCGTCGCATTCACCATCTCCGTATACATCATTGACTCGGGAGCAAAACGACGCACCAGTCGGCGAAACACCATATCCGTAACCCCGGACAAAGGCGACTGAAGAACTCGACTCTTTACCTCAAAAGAACCAATTTTAAGGGGAGTGGAAAGTTTATCTTTTAAATTAGGAGATAGCGTAAACATATATCATAAATTGACGCACACAAGCTTCTTTATTGTAAAAGGGTGTGGGGAAAAAAATTCACTATACCCTACACCCTACCCCCTACACCCCTCTTATTGACGGCAAACACCACATCAATGATACGGTTCACGCGAATTACTCATAGTATTAATTCTCATACATTAGACAAAGAAAGTGAAAGCGATCAATTCATGAATTGACAAGCAATTAGCTATCAGCCTATATTTTAGCTTTTTGCTGAGGGTTGATGGTTGAGAGCTGAGTGCTAAAAGAGGGTAACCGTCCTAAGTAAGGTTCGGAAAACCCTCCTTCATGGACTGGCTATACAGGCTCAGTATATATATCAGCAGTAAGCCAAATCACAGGTATTCTTGCTGAACTGGCTGCTTTCTTAATCCAGTTAGTTCAAAAATTTAGTCTCTTATACTCTCTTTAATTCATTTTGTAGTTATACGGAGCCAGCACCTACAATGGCAAAAGTAGTTGGAATTGACTTAGGTACGACAAACTCCTGCGTAGCAGTTATGGAAGGTGGTAAACCCACGGTTATTGCTAACGCAGAAGGATTTCGGACAACACCTTCAGTCGTAGCATTTGCAAAAAATGGCGATCGCTTGGTTGGTCAAATTGCGAAGCGCCAAGCGGTCATGAACCCTGAAAACACCTTTTATTCAGTTAAGCGCTTCATTGGACGTAAGTACGACGAAATCACCCATGAAGCAACTGAAGTTTCTTATAAAGTACAGCGCGACAGCAACGGAAACGTTAAATTAGAGTGTCCTCAAGCTGGTAAAGCGTTTGCTCCTGAAGAAATTTCGGCACAAGTTCTCCGTAAGCTGGTAGAAGATGCTAGCAAGTACATCGGTGAACCTGTTACCCAAGCTGTTATTACCGTTCCTGCATACTTCAACGACTCCCAGCGTCAAGCTACCAAAGATGCAGGTAAGATTGCTGGTATTGATGTTCTGCGGATTATTAACGAACCTACAGCTGCTTCCTTAGCTTACGGTTTTGACAAGAAGAGCAACGAAACCATCCTGGTATTTGACCTTGGTGGTGGTACCTTTGACGTATCTATTCTGGAAGTAGGTGACGGCGTATTTGAAGTATTGGCGACCTCTGGTGATACCCACTTGGGTGGTGACGACTTCGATAAAAAAATCGTTGATTATTTAGCAGAAGAATTTAGGAAGCAAGAAGGTATTGAACTGCGTAAGGATAGACAAGCATTGCAACGTCTAACCGAAGCAGCAGAAAAAGCAAAAATTGAACTTTCTAGCGTTACCCAAGCGGAAATCAATCTACCCTTTATTACCGCTACCCAGGACGGTCCTAAGCACCTGGATACAACTCTGACTCGTACTCAGTTTGAAAAACTTTGCGCTGACCTCATCGACCGTTGTCGCATTCCTGTGGAAAATGCGATGCGCGATGCTAAACTCAGCAAGAACGATATTGATGAAGTTGTCTTGGTGGGTGGTTCTACTCGTATCCCCGCAGTACAACAGGTTGTTAAGAATGTTTTAGGTAAAGAACCTAACCAAAGCGTTAACCCCGATGAAGTGGTTGCTGTTGGTGCAGCAATTCAAGCGGGTGTACTTGGTGGTGATGTTACTGGTATCTTGTTGTTAGATGTAACACCGCTGTCCTTAGGTGTAGAAACCTTGGGTGGTGTCATGACTAAGATTATTCCTCGTAATACCACTATTCCTACCAAGAAGTCAGAAGTCTTCTCTACCGCTGTGGATGGTCAAACCAACGTAGAAATCCACGTCCTACAAGGTGAGCGGGAAATGTCTTCTGATAACAAGAGCTTGGGAACTTTCCGCTTAGATGGTATCCCCCCTGCACCCCGTGGTGTACCTCAAATTGAAGTGACCTTTGACATTGACGCTAACGGTATTCTGAATGTAACCGCTAAGGACAAAGGTACTGGTAAGGAGCAATCCATTAGTATTACTGGTGCTTCTACCCTAGATAAGACCGAAGTCGAGCGGATGGTCAGCGAAGCCGAAAGAAACGCCGCAGCTGATAAAGAGCGTCGTGAGAAAATTGATCGCAAGAACCAAGCAGATTCCTTGGCTTACCAAGCTGAGAAGCAATTGCAAGAATTGGGTGATAAAGTCCCTGAAGCGGACAAGACCAAGATTGAAGGTTTGGTGAAAGACCTGCGGGAAGCTGTTTCCAAGGAAGATGATGAGCAAATTAAGAAGCTCATGCCAGAATTGCAACAAGCTCTCTTCGCAGTGGGTAGCAATATCTATCAACAAGCGGGTGGCGGTGCTGCTCCTGGTGATGGCGCTGGTACAGATGGTAGTGCTGGTACCTCCTCCACTGGCGGCGGTGATGATGTGATTGATGCTGATTTTACCGAATCTAAGTAATGATTTAAGCTATCAGCACTCAGCTTTTTAGCTAATAGCTGATGGCTAACAACAACAACAATCCCAAGACTGTAAGGGATACAATCGATGAGGAGCCAGAAACCCGTATTCTTGGAGAATACGGGTTTCTAATTTTCGCGTTTCCCTTGTCGTATTGTATCCAGACCAAGTGTTGAATGGGAATTTTTTGCCATATTGGCTCACTGAGGGCAAGCTGGCTCTGTTAGTATTAAAACTCTACAAATTGTTAACTGCTAAATTCGTCAAAAAATGGGAACACTATCTTTAGCATTTAGCAATTAGCCGTCAGCACTCAGCTTTTTAGCTGAAAGCTTATAGCTAAATGTTTACCAAACTCTTTAGCAGTTGAGTAGTTAGTAACAGAAGAATTTTTGTCAGTATGCAGCAGTGGTTCCGTGCAATAAAGTGGTGGTTTGCGATTTTAATAATGCTGTTTTTTCCGATAGGAGCAGCAGGATGGGGACTGACTCAACTACTACAGTTACCAGCACTTCCCAATTGTGTATCGGAATCGTTATCAAAAGATTCCAGCACTTCCGTTTTCTACTGTGCTAAAGCGATCGCAGATGACGAAGATGCGGATAAGTTATCTCAGGCGATAGAACTGGTTAATAGTCTACCTAAAAATCATCCTCAACGTCCAATCGCCAAACAGCTTTCAGAGGAATGGTCGCAAGCAATACTGCGTTTGGGAGAGAGTGCTTTTCAACAAGGGAACATAGACCAAGCCGTTGATATCGCCAAACAGATTCCAGATTATGTATCCACTTACCAGCTAGCAGATAAACGTATCAAAGAATGGAATTCCATATGGTCAAAAGCCTCAAAGATTTACAATATCGCTTTAGCTAAAATCAATGAAGTTGACCCAAAGAATTCATATTTAGCATTGAACAAAGCCAAAGAACTATTGAAGATAGGTAACGATTACTGGGAAACAACTAAGTATCAAGAATTAGTTGCTCAAATTCAGGATATTAAGGAGAAGAAAGAAGAAATTCAGGCGATCGCAAACAAGGAACGTCTGGCTAAAACCACAACAGAACCAGAGAAAATGGAGTATTTAGACCGCCAACAAGAAGAGCAGGACCTTGTTTATCTAGACAAAGCTCGTATGCTAGCACAATCTGGAAAAATAGAAGACATGATAGACGCCATTGGCGAAGCAAGCATGGTTGCTTCGAGGCGCTACTCTGAAGAGGCTCAAAAACTCATTGCAGATATCAGGCGTCAAATGGATATTGCTGATGACCGTACTTCTCTTAACCGGGCTAAGGAACTTGCTAGTCAGAATGATGTGGTCTCTTTAGAGATGGCTATTAGTGAAGCTAGCTTCATTACTCAAGGAACCCCTCTTTATAAAGAAGCCAACGAATACATTGCAAAGTGGAACAAGCTACTATTAAAACTACAATCTCAAAAACATCAGCAATCAGCAATTAGCAATTAGCAATTAGCACTCTACCTTTCCAACTATCCGTCATCGAAAATATTGAATTTGTACCTCAAATACAGAGATTTGCAGCCAGAGCGTTTCTATATTGGTTTCATATGTCAACTTACAACATAGAAAACACATGACCCACAAGCACCTTTGAAGCTCCAAAGCTATGCGATCGCAACCGGAAACTGGATAAATATAGACCAAGTCCGTCACCTGAATTTAGTTATCAATAAAATCAAAAATTGCGCCATAACATTTTACGTTATGGCACATCAGCAATGCATGAAAATTTCTTCCCTTAAACCTCTACACCCTTACACCCCTACACCCTTATTTGCTAGTTTTCTACTTTTACGCATTCCTACAACAGCTGTAGCTGCAACAGCTGCTAAACCAAGTACTGATGTAGGTTCTGGAACGCTAACGTCAAAGCTAACGCCATCGCCCGGTTTAATAGCACTGTCAGTTGTACCGAGTTGAATGACAAAGTTACTAACATTTTTTAAGGTCAGCGTTTGGACATTATTATTAAGACCGGGGCTAAGCAGGTCGTTAACGTCAATATCGTTAACTTTAATAATGCCACTCGTCAAAGCTTCAACATCGTAAAACTTGATTTCTACCTCAGAATAAGTTTTACCTAAAAAGTCAAATAAGTATCTACCGATTTCTAATTGTCCATTTTCGGCAGGGGTTCCTGTTGGAGCTGCCTCAGGGTTATTTGCTAAGTAAGCTACAGGACGAAATACATATTCTTCGATTGGATTTGTTCCTGCGTCTGGTACTTTGAAAGTTATGCCAAAGCCCCAGTTATTGGCAGTTGTAGGTTTATCGACAAACAATCTGCTTGTACCTAACTGCAACCCTTTGTTATCAAAATCAAAGGGTTGAGTTGTAACTGTGTATCCCAAAGAAGTTGTATCAATACAAGTGATGGAACCACCTAAGCACGAAACATTCGTAAGCTGGATTTCTCCTTCTGTTTGAGGTACTAAGCTCATTGCTTGTGCTTTGAATGTACCTGCAATTAAGCTGATTCCTGTGATGAATGAAGTGATAACTGCGGTTCTTAGTTTCATGACTAGTGCCTTTTATGTGAGGTTTGAAAGCCGTGTTCTTTCTTACCTCTAATCATAGGCACCTTTTTTTTTACTGTCTCTATTTCAACGTGATATTTACGTAATTTTGATTCTAAATTAGAGATTATGAGTTTTGCTTAAATTACGTACGTATTTAAATACTTTTTAAGTATTTTTTATGCTGGCTTTATATTTTCTATTTATTAAAAATTTGGCGTAATAGATTTAAAGGCAGATTGTAATCTATTACATTGTTTTTACGAATATTCAGTTGCTCAGTTGCGATTAGCTAGGATAGGGGTATGAGAATTATTGAAACAAAAACCGTAATCAATACTGCAAGGGATAGCGAAAATTAGAAACCCGGTTTCGCAGGAGTTACCGGGTTTCTGGCACCGCGACTATCGTATCTCTTGCAGTATTGAAACCGTAAATAAGACTCACAAAACCATATCTGGCTTTCTTAATTACGAATTACGAATTAAGAATTGGTATACGCTACCCTGAGATCACCCAGATATCGTTATGATAGAAACAGCGCAAGTTCGGCATAACTATATGTATCCAAGGTATGAATCGCTTTTCGTTTCCCGTTGCTCAATCAGAACCGCCGCTCCCACCAGAGCAAACTCTCCCGACAATGTATGATTTGCCAAGTGAAGATCCAGAGGAACCAGGTTTGCCAGATGAATTTCACGATATCCAACCGCAGCTGCTGAGCTTGACTCTGCGCTTGAAGAACTACAATCAAAGTGAATACTTTACAGGTACAGATTTATATCTGTACTACGATGTAACTCATACCCAGTGGCACAAACGTCCGGATTGGTTCTTGGCAGTGGGTGTGCCTCGCCTATACGCAGGGTTTGATCTAAGACGTAGCTATGTAACGTGGGTAGAAGGAAAAAATCCTTTCATCGTTGTGGAGCTTCTCTCACCAGGAACGCAAAAGGAAGATTTAGGTAGATATGCGGAAGAAGAACCAGAAACGATAGAATCATCAGATTCATTGCTAGCGCCAGCATCGCCCTCTTCAAAAGAAAAGAATGGACTCCAAGCAAAAGATACACCGCCATCGAAATGGGTTGTCTATGAGCAGCTGTTGCGAGTACCATACTACATAGTCTTTAGTCGCTATACGAATCGTGTGCGATTCTTTAGACTAGAAGGAGGGCATTATCAAGAGCAAGTGCTAGATGTGGAAAATCCCCGCATTTGGATAGAGGAGTTGGAGATAGGGCTAGGGTTATGGAGAGGAGAGTTCGCAGGAGTCCCTCGCCTTTGGCTACGCTGGTATGATGTTCAAGGCAATTGGATACCAACTGAAGCTGAACTTGAACGCACTAGAGCTGAAGAAGAGCGTGCAAAAGCTGAACTTGAACGCACTAGATCTGAAGAAGAACGCGCAAAAGCTGAATTTGAACGCACTAGAGCTGAAGAAGAACGCGCAAAAGCTGAACTTGCGATACAGCAAGTACTACAAACAGCACGCAATTTGCTTAACTCTGGGATGTCAATCGCACAAGTCAGTCAACTCACTGGATTACCCGAAACTTCTGTGCAAAAACTGCTTGAACCGTAAGCAACCTATATAAGCCGTGGGCTTCGACCAGCAAAAGTGTTGATTGAAGCCCAGCTTACCCATATCAGTACTTATGTACTACATTATTGGTACTGGTGGAAGAGGAACGTCGTAAAAATTGAGTAAAAATACTCTTGCCAATTAAGCCAATTTAGGAAATTTTCAGAACTTCGCGCAATAATGCTTGGTCTTCTAACTTTGCTTTAAGGCGACCATTTTCTAAATCGCGAATCCAGCTTTGGCTTTTACCTGCTAATTTAGCCAGTTCTCGCTGGGAAAGATTCATATTTTTTCGCGCTTGCAAAATTTGTTCACCTAGCAAATATCCTGCTGTGCTTTTTGATTTTTTTCTGTTCTTTGTGGTTTTTTGTTTTTTTTCACTTATCTTAGCTTGTTGCTCCCAGTCAAAAGGTAGATCGAACGATAAAATCCGAGCATTCATTAACATATTCCATTTTCCACGAGGACTTACATCTGTAAGGCGTGTTTTACCACTTGCGTCTTTAATCCAAAATTCCAAAGCTTCATCCGGGTCTTCAGGAATATCCATCAGTTTTGCCCATAAAGGTTGAATCTCCGGTGGATATGTAACTGGGTCAAAGTTGGGTTTCATCCCATAATGATTGAGAAGTTCCAAATCATTTTCAAAAGTTCGCAGCAACCGCTTGCGTTCTTCTCGTTGTCTACAAGCAAGGGCGACTTTCTTTTCACCGTATGCAACACGCAGTAACGTAGGAACTGTAATCCGTTGCTCTTTACCCATTTTTGTTTTAAATAGCAGCCACAGCATTAGTCTCGCTGTTCCTTCATGTTGTTGCCAAATACTCATAACTGTAGTTAGTAGAGATTTGGGCAAACTACCATATTGATAAAATGCAGTTCTTTGCCTACATCCTTGTTTATTGAGGAAATATTTTGCCCATATACCTGCTTTAACTTTAAAAGTTAAGCCCATCAAGTATTTGCATCCAAGGTTATCCTCTTGAAAATGGTGTTGGATTTCTATCAAGTCCCATAGACGACTCCTTAAGATTGAAAAACCCTTGACTTGACCTTGCTGAAACCAGTCAACAGAAATCATTAACGAACTAGCTTGCTGTACTAAGTTTTTCATTAAGGTCAACTTAGCGGTTTTACTCAGGTCTTTGCGCTTTTCCAGACCTAAATATTTCTCGATTTGGCGATCGTCTACAATAAACTCTTGCTCCCACGGTTGCTCTAACGCTGTTGCATGAGCTGAAAAAATCAGATGAATACAAGCCGCCCTTATATCAAGCGTCTCTATGACCCCTAAGTCTGTTGCTAGTCGATCCTCATTGCGTGGTTCGGTGAGGTGAAATGCGATCGCCCCCCGTCCTTGACTGACTTGTCTGCCATAGCATACAAGACCTTCTTCATCAAGTTCCCAAGGTAGAGATGTTCTCATGGAAAGCACATTACACGCTTCCCAAATCACAATTGATGAAGCAAAGGGGTTGTTTTTAGAGTTAGAAAATAAATCCGAGCTAGTAGCTTCTCTAATATCCACCTTGCATCTCCCTCTTTTTGGTTGCAAGGGGATAGGGGAATCATGTGGACAAACGACTACACACTGAGGTTCGGGATAATAACCCTCACAGTTGTTGCAAAGACAAGGGTCTATCCAGTATTCATTGTTCTCTAGTTGAATTGCACCTGTGGGACATTGGGGACGGCAGTTGTCACATCCAACGCAACTGTTATTAGGAATCGTATAAGGCATATGGCTTTTTCCTACTTAAATCGTTGAGATGTCTGGCTCAAGTCTCCCCTGGATGTGTCCTGTGTTTTCATCACTCACCACCACCTTATTTTTCCGACAAAAATTTATTATTGTCGTACTCATTATCCACATCCTTAGTCGGACCGTGCATCCAATTGGAAGATATTTCACAGTTATCAGTAACCAGTTATCAGTTATCAAGTTTGTGTTGCACTTCCTCTATTTGGTAGAAGACATTGGTGCTGATAACTGTTAATTGTTGACTGTTCACTGAAAGGCTTATCACCCGAGCCTAGTTTTTATTATTTCTAACTTTATAACATTTCATAAATATTTTTATATTATTGTTCCTAATGAGCTAAAAAGTTTTTATGCCTTGTTACCTAAGTCATCCAATAACATTTTTCTGCAGTTATATCAATCCTATTGAAATTGTAAAATCGCGAAATACCAGAAATCCGTTGTCTTAGAGATATCGGGTTTATCGTATTTATCAATAATTTAAGTTTGCCATATAACCTGAATCCTCAAAGTGTTATTCTCAAACATTTCAACATAGAAAAGATGAACAATTACCAATTATTAATATTATTAATAATTTTCTTGTTAAAGGAATTTTGTTGTATCTGTTACTTTTCAAATAAAAATTAAAGAAAATATAAAAATTAAATTTGTATATATAAACACTTTTTCTTCTAACTTAGCTTTTACAAAAACTTATTGGTAATCAATGTCATTGTAAGCATTCAGCGATGCGTCCCGAAAGGAAGTATCTTGCAGGGAAGGTGGTTTTTTATAGGTAATCTTCCAATACTGCAAGGGATAGTACCAAGAAATAAATTTCACAAGCTAGAGCTAAAGTCAGATTTAATCTATTTTTTAGACTTTGGAAGCTTTGAAGGATTATTAGAAAAAAATTGCATTTGTTATTGATAACACAAAAAGACTTTAACAATTTGAAGTCATAAAACTTTAATAAATATGAGAAAACTGCGTAAGAAACAAAAACAGAAAAGTTAGCTTATGTTAGGATGAGCGTAAGAACTAAGTAAATCCATAGAAGATTGACAGAAAGGACAATGGCAACACTAACCGGTTTAACATTTGGTGGTAAAACTTGGACACCCAAATTTGTTCAGGAAATTGACCAAGAAAAATGCATTGGCTGTGGCAGATGTTTTAAAATTTGCGGACACAATGTATTGTTGTTAAAGGCAATGAATGAAGAAGGTGAATTTGTTGAAGATGAAGACGATGATGAAATTGAAAAGAAAGTGATGACAATAGCTAATCAAGACAACTGTATTGGTTGTGAAGCGTGTGCCAAGATTTGCTCCAAGAACTGCTACACTCACGCTGCATTAAACAACTAAGGTTGTTTGGTTACGGATTTCTTCAATAGTAAGCGCATTTAGCAGTCAGCTATCAGCACCTCAGCATTTATCAGTGTTACGGATGTTTAATTAGTCTCCTCTATGTGTCTAGAGAACGCCCGTCAATATATTTGCTCACTGACTACTAACGGCTTATAGCTGAGCGCTTATGAGACGCTGTTTGGGGACTAAAGGAAAAAGAGAAAAGGTAGCATTTTGCTTCGTATAACTATGTATAAAGAGGGGAATTTCTGTATTTACTAGTGTACTAGAGCGCCGATACAATATGACTCTCTAGAACTAGAGAAATGTTTGCAGTAAACATATTCGTAAATTCTACTTGGTCATCTATTAACACATCTCAACTTGCTACCGACTCATCCAATGAATTATTAAGTCATTGTTGAACTTCCAGTGTCTTGCTCTGCAATTAGTTTATCTTGAAGAAGACGGCTTCACGCGTCCTGGGAGTAACTAGATAGTTTTGCAATTTGTGGAGTGGGGAAATCTTAAAAAAAATTAAAAATCTCTACATCCAAATTCTCCGGTGATTGACACAACAAATGAATTAGGTTACAACTGACTTGCTAATTGATTCATGAAAGTTGTGAGTAGATAGTAGATAGTGGTTAGTTGTGAGTTGTTCTATTAGCCCACTAGCTACTGATGGGCGAATGGTTGAGAAACCCTACTAACAACTCATCAATATCATTAGCTATGTAGAAACCATATAGATTTGGAGACACAAGAAAAACTATTCTCAACTTCGGGATGAAGCACGTATCAAAAGCGCATTATGCGATGTCCTGAGTACAGCAATCAGCTACAGGCAAAGTAAAAAGTAAAACAATAGACTTTTAACTTTGTTAGTTGGTAGCTAGTCAACTCAGAAGAAGACAAATTGAAGGACGTTATAAAACAGCAGGTATTTATGCAACAAATTCCTGTGTCCCTAATAACCCTTGTTGCTGGAATAGTCATTACACTCTTCAGCATTTGGGTAGGACAACATCACGGTCTGTTGCCGATGCAAGCATCGCAACAAGCGCCTTTGGTAGACGGTTTTTTTAATGTTATGGTTTCTATTGCTACTACATTATTTATAGTGGTAGAAGGAACTATTCTGTTTTTCATCGTTAAGTTCCGTCGCCGTCGCGGAGATGATACAGATGGCGTGCATGTGGAAGGAAACTTGCCACTTGAAGTTTTTTGGACTGCTATCCCATCGATTATCGTTATCGCTTTAGGAATTTATAGCGTTGACGTTTATCAACGGATGGGAGGATTTGAGCCGGGAACCACTTCTCCAATGGCTCACACTCATCACAATACTGCTCATGCTGCCAAAATGCCAGGAAGCGCGATCGCAGCTACCTTAACTGAAGCTCCATCTCTGGAAGTGGAAACAAGCGTAGCAGCAAATAATGCAAAATACGGTTTCGGCGCAACTCCTGAAGAGCAAGGTAAAGCAGCGGACTTAGTTGTCAACGTCACAGGAATGCAGTTTGCTTGGATATTTAACTATCCCGGTAGTGATGTGACTGCAGGAGAATTACATATTCCTGTTGGTACTGACGTACAACTCAACCTCTCTGCAACGGATGTGATTCACTCATTTTGGGTACCACAATTTCGTCTGAAGCAAGACGCGATTCCCGGTATACCCACCAAACTGAGATTTACAGCAACCAAACCCGGTACATACCCCGTCGTTTGCACGGAACTTTGCGGCGGCTACCACGGCTCAATGAGGTCACAGGTTGTTGTTCACGGCTCACAACAAGAGTTTGAAAGCTGGTTAGAAGAAAACCTAGTTGCTCAAAAGCAAGAACTCAAGGAAGCTGTTGCTATTAACCCAGCCAACTTATCAACATCAGAGTTCTTAGCTCCCTACGTTCAGGAAATGGGCATTAATTCTGACACCCTCAAATCAGTGGTTAGTAGTTATTAGTTAGTGGTTAGTAGTTAGTGGTTAGTGGAAAAACAATTAACAACTAACAACTAACTACTATCTACTATCAACTATCAAAGGATAAAAGCATGACCCAAGTAGGACTTCCACGAAACACTCCACCCGAAGACAATCGAGATGAAGTTAAGGTGGTCGATCGTCACACCCATACCACGCATCCTAAAGCGTGGAAATGGTACCACTACTTCACTTTTAATACCGACCACAAAGTTATTGGTATCCAGTACCTGGTGACAGCATTTTTGTTTTATCTCATCGGTGGACTTATGGCTGTTGCCATACGTGCCGAATTAGCAACTCCAGATGCAGACTTGCTCGACCCAAACCTCTATAACGCTTTTATGACCAATCACGGGACAATCATGATTTTTCTCTGGATTGTCCCCAGTGCTATTGGTGGATTTGGGAACTTTCTGGTGCCATTGATGGTTGGCGCTAGAGATATGGCTTTCCCTAAATTGAATGCGATCGCCTTTTGGTTGAACCCTCCCGCAGGATTGCTGCTAGCTGCTAGTTTCTTCTTCGGCGGTTCGCAGTCTGGATGGACAGCCTACCCACCTTTAAGTTTAGTAACCGCTAACACCGCGCAAAGTTTGTGGATTTTGGCGATCGTTCTGGTAGGAACTTCCTCAATTTTGGGTTCGCTTAACTTCATTATTACTATCTGGAAAATGAAGGTTCCTAGCATGAAATGGGATCAACTTCCCTTGTTCTGCTGGGCAATTTTGGCTACTTCTGTACTCGCCCTACTTTCTACCCCAGTCTTAGCAGCAGGATTAGTACTGCTATTATTCGACCTTAACTTTGGCACATCCTTCTTTAAACCAGATGCAGGTGGTAATGTTGTTCTTTACCAACATCTATTCTGGTTCTATTCGCACCCAGCAGTTTATCTGATGATTCTGCCCATCTTCGGAATTATGTCCGAAGTGATTCCAGTTCACGCTCGCAAGTCAATCTTTGGATACAAAGCGATCGCCTATTCAAGTTTGGCAATCTGTGTTGTAGGTTTGTTCGTATGGGTTCACCACATGTTCACTAGTGGTACACCCGGTTGGATGCGGATGTTCTTCACCATCTCCACCCTAATTGTTGCTGTTCCCACAGGAGTGAAAATCTTTGGCTGGGTTGCTACCCTATGGGGAGGCAAAATCCGCTTCACATCAGCCATGTTATTCGCCCTTGGTTTGTTGTCCATGTTTGTCATGGGAGGCTTGAGTGGTGTAACAATGGGAACAGCTCCGTTTGATGTTCACGTCCACGATACATACTATGTAGTGGCGCACTTCCACTACGTTTTGTTTGGTGGTTCTGTATTTGGTATTTACGCCGGAATATACCACTGGTTCCCCAAAATGACAGGACGTATGTTGAATGAACCCTTAGGTCGCATTCACTTCATCCTGACCTTTATTGGTACCAATATGACCTTCTTACCCATGCACGAGTTGGGTTTGCAAGGTATGCCCCGTCGAGTTGCAATGTACGACCCGCAATTTGAATCCCTCAACCAAATTTGTACCTATGGTGCTTACATATTGGCACTATCGGTGCTTCCATTTACCCTCAACATTTTGTGGAGTTGGATTGCTGGACGCAAAGCAGGCGACAATCCTTGGGATGCATTAACCCTAGAATGGACAACCAGTTCACCACCTGCTATTGAGAACTGGGAAGTATTGCCCGTTGTTACTCACGGTCCTTACGACTACGGCTTGAATAGTGATAGTGCTGCGCCAACAACAGGTGAAACGGCTGTTCCTGTTCAATAATGGCTAATGGCTAATGGTTCATGGCTAATAGCTAATGGCTAATGGCTAATAGCTAATGGCTAATGGCTAATGGCTAATGGCAATGAACAATTAGCAATTAGCAATTAGCAGTTAGCCATTAGCTATTAACAACTTACAAACATACAAAGATTGACAATGGACGCAGCAGAAAATATCAAAAATCCAATTGCGATGGAGACAACGACGGTGAGTGCTGTTCATCACGAAGAACATCATGATTTTCGCGTCTTGGGACTGTTGACGTTCCTCATCTCCGAATCTCTAATGTTTGGTGGATTCTTTGCTACCTACTTGTTTTTGCGAGGTGGTGCTGAGGTTTGGCCCCCAGAAGGAACTGAGGTAGAACTCTTAGTCCCTACCATCAACACCATCATTCTAGTTTCCAGTAGTTTTGTCATTCACTTTGGCGATGTAGCCATCAAAAAAAATGATCTCCCAGGGATGCAGAAGTGGTACACTATCACTGCAATCATGGGCGCAATTTTCTTGCTAGGTCAAGTTTACGAGTATTTGACTTTGGGATATGGTCTCACAACCAACATATTTGCCAACTGCTTTTACTTAATGACTGGCTTCCACGGCTTGCACGTTTTTGTAGGACTGTTGTTAATTTTAGGCGTTTTATGGCGTTCTCGTCGTCCCGGTCATTACTCAGCGACCAAGCACATTGGTATTGAGATGGCAGAAATTTATTGGCACTTTGTAGACATCATCTGGATTGTTCTGTTTACACTGCTGTATGTTTTGACACAGTTTTAGTGCTTAGGATGTAGGGGTGTAGGGGTGTGAGCGTGTAAGGGTGTAAGGAAAATATATCACCTACACCCGTGTACCCCCACACCCCTAATTCTTTCACCTACACCCCTACACCCTTATACCCCCACACCCCTACTCAAGGAGTTTCTCATGCTTATCGAATCAGAAAAGTTCTCGTGGTTTGAGGTTCCTGAAGAAACAAAAGAGTTGCTGATATTAGCGGCAAAAAATTGGGAGAATACTTCAGAATCAGAAAATTATATTAACCAAGCTATAGCCAAAACAGGAGAATCTACAGATGTTTTGGTAGCTGCTTATAGATTTTTTTTCTATAAGAATAATTACAAAATGGCTTTACAATTAGCTGTTAAAGTTTTTAATAAAATCAAAGCATCAGAGCAATTACCTAATGATTGGCAGCAACTTAAGCCTATATTAGTTCATCGCAAAGAAGAACCTAATATCAGATTATACCTCCATGCTTATGCAGCCTCTGGATTGATTTTAGCAAAGCTGGGAGAGATAGAGCAGGCTAAAGAAATTAGTGCTAGAGTAAAGGAAATTGATGATAAAAAAGAGTTTGGAGCAGCAATTTTAAATGATATTCTAACACGTCCCCAAGAAGAAGAATGAATTATGAATTATGAATTATGAATTATGAAGTTATTTTAGTGACAGATAAAACATTATGAAAGGTAGGGATTGGCTTGTCACTGGAGATGGGCAGTATCAAATCTGTAAGTCTGTAAGGGTTTGGGATTTATTAAGAGAAAATTATCGTCTCTATCGGTTCTTAACTGAAATGGAAGATGTACTTAATGATGCTGAGGATGCAAGCGAAAAGCTTTCAGACATCCGGATGCTGGTAAGGCGGTTAATAGTTAACTCTTATTGGGTACAAAGCCGATATTTAGAACCCTCTCCCACAACTGGAACTTCAGTATTACTCCTGTATGAAGAGCTAGGTTTTCCGTTTACTGTACAAACGGTAACATTTGCGCCAGGAACGAAATCGCTAATTCACAATCATGGGACTTGGGGTGTGGTGGCGGTGTTAAAAGGACAAGAAAGAAACACTTTTTGGCAGCGAACACCTCATCTAGATTTTCAAGATAAAATTGAAAGAACCGGAGAGTTAACTCTATTTCCAGGAGATATTATTAGTTTGACTCCTGATGCTATTCATCACGTGGAAGCAGTAGGTGATGAACCAACTGTGACTTTTAATCTTTATGGTGAAACTCAGATGAAAGAACGATTTGAGTTTGACCCTGTTAATCACACTGCTAAAAATTTTTAGTGGTTAGTTGTTAGTGGTTAGTTGTTAGTTGTTAGTGGTTGGTTGTAAAAAATAACTACTATCTACTACCTATTAACCACTATCTACTAACCACTATCTACTATCTAATATGGAGCGATCGCAATGGCAAGAGTTATTTTTTATGAAAAACCGGGCTGTAAAAATAACACCAAGCAAAAAACCTTGCTAACAGCTGCAGGTCATGAAGTAATAGCGTACAATCTTCTAACGGAAGCTTGGACTATTGAGCGTTTGCGCTCATTTTTTGGGAATCGTCCGGTATCTGAATGGTTTAACCGCGCCGCCCCAAAAGTACAATCTGGTGAGGTGGTTCCGGAACAATTGGATGCTGAAACCGCTGTACTAATGATGCTGAAAGACCCAGTGTTAATTCGTCGTCCTCTCATTCAAGTAGGCGATCGCCAGGAAATCGGTTTCGACGTTGAACTCATTGATGCTTGGATTGGTTTAAAACCCACAGACGAGACCCTCAAGGAAATCAGTGAAAGTTTAATGAATCAAGATTTGCAAACCTGTTCTCATAAGCACAAACACGAGCACAAACAAGGCTCTTGTCAGCATTAGTGCTTTTAAGAAATACAGGGTGTAGGGTGTAGAGGCGAACGGTATAGTGAATAGACCCGAAATAATCCTTGTATTGCATGATGTGATTCATAGCAATTGATCTGCATATTTTGCTAACCAAAACTGCAAAGCATTTTCGTCAATCTCCCCAGATGCTAAACTCTCCATCACTAATACTATTTCCGGTTCCGGTGCATTGAAACTATAAGCATTCAACCCCAAAAAAACATACATTGCCATAAAAGCTGTACGCTTATTGCCATCCACAAAGGGATGATTTTTACACACAGCAAAACCATAAGCCGCCGCCAATTCCAAGAGCGAAACCTCTGGCTGATCAGAAAATTTATGTCGGGGACGGGGTGAACTACCTACACCGCCCTTCGCGGTCGGTGTAGGCTTCGTGCTTCAACGGCGACAGCCTTCTTCCCCTTACGGTTGGTTGGTCTTACGTTGCCTCCACTGGCAGTACCGGGGTTCCCTCCGGCACTAAATCTAATCTGTCAGTGATATCTGTCATGCTCCCCATTTGTATACAACCTTTAATGGTGCGGCAAATCACATCATCTTTATACCAAGCACCTGTTTGACTATGACCGGAAATAAATGGTGGTCTATAAATTGAAACTGGCATACCGCGATCGCGTGCTATCTTCACTAACTTTTCAGCCACCCATTTACTCTGGGAGTAAGCAAGCTTCATTCCCTCACTATGAGTCAGTTCATCGGATTCAGTTACTACTTTTCCCGCATAAGCTGGCGACTCAAAAACAGCGATCGTGGAAATGTAATGTACTGGCTTTACTTTGCTTTGACTAGCTAATCTGAGAATTTCCTGGGTTCCCAAAACATTGGTAGGCTTTAATGCTGAATATGGATAAACATAATTTATCCAAGCAGCATTGTGATAAATGACATCAATCAGGCTGCTCATCTTTTGAAACTCTTCAGATGACAAACCTAACAGTGGTTGAGATAAATCACCCAAAACGGGAATAATTCTGGAAGCTAAATTATCATTCCAAATTCCATAACATTCCAAGTTGTTTTGAATCCTTAACTTCCCTGATTCCAAATCAGTAGAACGTACCAAGCAATAAATATTCGCCTGGGTTTTTAACAGCAATTCTTGAAGCAAGAAAGCTCCCAAAAAGCCTGTAGCTCCGGTCAGAAAAATAGCAGTAGGCTCAGTTATAAACGACTCAAATGGATATTCAGCTAGTATTGTAGAGTCCAAAACAATCTCTGTATTGAAATCTGTTGCTACCTCAGCAGATGTTTTTTGAGAGAGAGTTATGTTCTTTGCTGCTAGTTGCTGACGCAATAAATTTACCAATTGGTTGATATTGGAGCTACCAAGCAACATTTCTATAGGTATATTTACCCCTAGTTCAGTATCAATACGATTCTTCAAATCTATGTTCATTAGAGAATCAAGCCTCAGTTCGTGCAAAGGCTTCTCTATATCCAGATTTTGAGATGTATTAATGCCTAAAACTTTGACAAATTGCTCTCGAACATAAGCAATTAATAGCTCTTGACGTTGATTGAAAGAAGCATCATCTAATTTTTGTAAAAACTCCAACTGTTGCTGCAATGGCTGTTCGCTAGAGGATGTTTCAGTGAACTTTGCCAGTTCTTGTTGTGCCAATATGCGGCGCAAAATTTTACCAGAAGGTGATTTGGGAATTTTGTCTACAAATTCAAGTCTGCGGATCGTTTTATAGCTTGCAACTTGCTTAGCGACAAACTCCATAATTTGTTCTGCTGTAGCTGTGGCTTTAAGCACAACAAAAGCTTTGGGTACTTCGCCACTACTGGGATGAGGACTCTTGACCACACAAGCATCAGCAACAGCCGGATGACTCAACAATACTGCTTCTAGTTCGGCTGGTGCTATGGAGTAGCCATTGCATTTAATCAATTCTTTGATGCGATCAACTATGTAAAAGTAGCCGTCTTCATCAACATAGACAATATCGCCAGTGTGAAACCAACCATCTCGATCAATCGTGTTGGCAGTTGCTTCAGGATTATTTAAATAGCCTGTCATGATGTGCGGTCCGCGTACCCACAATTCTCCTGGTTGATTAAAACCTAATGGTTGTTGGGTATCAACATCTACGATTTTACATTCTACATGAGAAAGACACTGACCAACTGAACCAGGCTTTATTTTGTCACGTTCATCTAGAGTGTGGGTGTTTAGACAGGTTTCTGTTGTTCCATACGCTTGCTTGACGATACAATTAGCAAGACGTTGTTCGCACTCTTCGATCAATTGATGACTGAGGGGTGCTGCTGCAGAAGTCAGCACCCGCAAGCTGGAAAGATTGTATTTATCTACTATTGGCTGTTTTGCCAGCGCCAGCAAAATTGGCGGAACGACGTGGATACGGGTAATTTTGTGCTTTTCAATCAGGCTGAGAAATATTTCTAAATCGAAGCGCGGCATCGTCACAATAGTTGCTCCCTTTGCAAGGCTGTAATTCAGCATGACCATGCCGTAGCAATGAAAAAAAGGTAAAACTCCGATAACTGCATCAGCCTCGCTGACTGGTTCGCAGTTTTGGAATTGCTGAAAGTTGGACAGAAATGTCTGGTGGGTGTGCATCACACCTTTAGGCATACCAGTAGTGCCGCTAGAGTAGAGCAAGGCTACCAAATCTTCTCCCGGCTCTATATGAACTTCTGGTACTTTCCCTTCTGCTTCTAGAAGAACGGAAAATGGGGTTGCTCCAGATGCTTCACCAAACACAAATATTTCTTCTACCTTTGACTGACCTACGGCTTCTAATGCTGGTGCTGCAAGATCGGGAGTTGTAATAAGATATTTTGCACCAGCGTCACTGAGTTGATATGCCAGTTCTTCTGCAGTATAGGATGGATTGACTGTAGTGATAATACCACCATTAGTTGCTACGGCGTGAAAAGCGATCGCATACTCAGGAAGGTTAGGACTATAAATAGCCAATACATCTCCCTTAGAGAAGCCACGCGCTGCTAGACCAATGGCAGCTCTATAAATATATTCTGCTAGTTGTTTATACGTTATTATACTGCTAGTTAGTCCTTCAACGAGAGCTGGTTTGTCCGCTAACTCTACTGCTCGTTGCAACACAAATTCTGTCAACGGCTGCTTAGGGATAGAAACGTCAGGGTATAAACTGCCAAAGATCATGGAACTTCTCTTTCCTATAAACCTCTATAAGACAAAAATTTTTATACAAAATTGCCGCAAGCGTAATCAGAAAAGGTTTGCTCAAGTCTTTTAGCAACCGCAGTTCTAGCCGAAACTAGGAAACGGGGCGCTACTCCCTGTATTCCGGGGTGCCTATATATTCTGGAGCCAGCGCTGAAGACGGGTAACCCGAAGGCAGGCGTCTGGCGTGGTAAGCGTAGTAGCCCTAGCACGGGCGGACTACTGGGCTAATGACGAACCTCTAATTTCTTAGAAGCCCACACTCACCCGTTCGCGTAGCGTCCCGGAGGGAAGGGGAGTGTGTGGAGTCGTCACGTGCTTGCAGCCACTTGTACATACAATTTTCTTTGCTTATTGTTATGGTTGCCACTCCCAATTGCTTGGAATATGTAACACCATACTTTACTTTTCTTAATATCTCCGACTTTTAATCAGAATGCAAGGACAGTTAAGACACTTAAAATTCTCAATAAATAATATAAATTAATTCTTTATTTTACTATAAGTTTTAATTATTATAATGAGAACAAACCCCAATTCAATACTTGTTGATTAGGGCGTAAATTAAAATTTGGGCTTAAAGCTCAAATCCATTAAAACGAGTTAAAAGCCATATTTAGTCAGATTTATCCGACTTTAGCTTTAAGCTGTGAAATAAATTTCACAGCGAGAAACCCACGTAGTATTGGGGGGCGCAAGGTTTTGCGCCCCCACGTGATGTCATGAATATCATTAATAGACCAAAAAAGAAAATTGCTTACCGAACCTGTTTAAGACTTTCAACTTGCTTGGTAAACAAGTCAGTCAATAGACTCAAGACAGTACGTTCTTCACGGACTTTGATATTGGCGGTGACGGACATACCGGATTGTAAGGGAATGGTTCTACCTTTAATATCTATTTGTTGTTTATCCAAACTCACTGTCACGGGGAAACGATAATAACGATGTGTTTCATCTGGTGGTAATGCATCAGAACCTACAGAAATCAATTCTCCCTTGATATCACCAAATTCGCTGTAAGGGAAAGAGTCAATTCTGACATCGACTTTCATTCCTTCTTTGACAAAACCAATATCTTGGTTGGTGACGTAACCATCAACAATAAAGTTCTCGTTTGGAATGATACTCAGCAACTTTTCACTGTTATTAGCTACAAACCCTGGGTTTTTTGCTTGCAAATCAAAGATAACACCTGCTACAGGCGCACGCAGTTCTTGATATTTAATGTTTGTCTGCGCTTGCATAATTTTGCTGTTTACTTCTGCCAGTTGCTTTTCATTTTCTAACAGAATCTTAGAGAATTGACTATCAATTTCAGCCACACGCCTCTTATTATCTGATATCTTTTCCAGTACGTTTTTGTTAGAAGACGCAACTGTATTTGTCGTTTCTTGCTGTCCTTGAGAAATTTCATAATTCAGGCGCTTTTCTTCTTGTTGTAACTCGGCAATTTGTGCATTCATATTTTGCACTTTTCTTTGTTGCTGGAGATACTGAAGCTGTGCGATCGCCCCTTCTTCTGCCAGAGTTTTCATTCTACTTAAAATCTGGTTTTCTATTGCCAAACTAGCTTTAGCATCACTGATTTGAATGTCATTTTGAGCTAGTTTTCTCTTACTTTGCTCAACTTTTAACTGCGCCGCAGCTGCACGAGATTCTAATTCCCTTTTTGCAGTCGCTAAACGTTGTTCTTCATCACTTCCCAAACCAGCCTCTGCACCAGTATTCCTCAATTCTTTCCGCAATAATTCATTTTCTGCTATTAGCGCCGCCCGATTCTTAAGCAGAAAAGCCACTTCTCTAGGCAAATTTCCCCGCAAAAATTCTACTTCCGCCGCTACACTAGAACTTATCTCCATCAAACGGCGATAAATCTTGTTTTCTTCTAGCAACGAAGCCCGAATCTTTTTCAAAGAGTTTAATTCAGCATTAGTAGTAACAGAATCAAAAATCAGCAGCAAATCTCCTGGCTTAACTTTTTGTCCATCTTTAACGAAAACTGCTTTCACCACTCCACTAACTGGTGCTTGTACCTCTTTGACTGTCCCTTCAGGCTTTAACTGACCAGTAGCGGGAACAACTTGTTCAATTTTGGCGAAATAAGCCCAGCCAATTCCAAAACAAGCCAGCAGCATCAAGGTTATCATGATAGTGCGCGACCACAATGGTGATTGACGCAGGACGACTGATTGGTCAAATTCTTCAAAAGCGTATTTCTTAGAGTCCGTGTCAGACTCTTTTGAAGGTTTGAACTCCGCCGTCAGCACTCTTGAATCCCTGGGTTTCTTCCCATTTGGATGGTTTCCATTCCGGTGCTTACCATTTAAATTATTGTCACTAAGTCGAGTCATAATTCTTTTTGATTTTGAATTGTGTCAGTGGAAAAAAATTACGAATCCTGAATTTCATAATTCATAATTCATAATTCATAATTTCACATCTTGTTGATTGTAGAGGTAGTGATAATGACCTCGTAACGCCATCAATTCATCGTGGCTTCCTAGTTCAATCACCTTACTACTATCCATCACAATGATAATGTCTGCATTTCTGACTGTGTTCAAGCGGTGTGTAATAAAAAACACCGTACTTCCCCGAAATTCTTCTGCCAAATTCAGACAGACTTGTCTTTCTGTGGGGTAATCTAAAGCACTTGTGGCTTCGTCTAGAACCAATAATTTTGGTCTTTGTAAGACAGAACGTGCGATCGCAATTCTTTGTCTTTGTCCGCCTGAGAGTCCCGCACCCCTCTCACCAACACGGGTATTATACCCGTTGGGTAAGCTCATAATAAATTCATGGGCGGCTGCGACTCTTGCAGCGTTGATAATTTCCTCTGTTGTTGCTTCCGGGTTAGTCAAAGCTATATTTTCTTGAACTGTTCCATCAAACAACAGTGTTTCTTGCGGAACCACGCCAATTTGTCTGCGTAGAGAATAAAGTTCAACTTTAGAAATGTCGTAACCATCAACTAAAATTCTGCCTGCTTCGGGTTCATAAAGTCTTAGCAGCAACTTCATCATCGTACTTTTCCCCGAACCACTTTGTCCGACGATTCCGACAAATTTACCTGCGGGAATATCCAGATTCACGTTACTCAGTTGCAATGGTCCATTGGAGTTGAACCGGAAAGAGACATTGTCATATTTCACCGATCCCACAATTGCAGGTAAGGGAATGTTATCTCGGTCTTGCTCAGCTTCTTGGGGCGTATCCACGATATCACTCAAGCGTTCCAAAGACAAAGCTGTTTCTTGGAAGTTTTGCCACAGTTGTGCTAAGCGTAAGATGGGGCTGGTTACATAACCTGAGATAATTCTAAAAGCAATTAATTCACCTAAAGTTAATTCGCCTTGGAGTACCAGATAAGCTCCCACCCACAGAACTAACAAACTACTCAGTTTGTTGAGGAAGTTACTTGTGGAACTGGCGAGGGTTGAAGTGACAACAGTTTTAAATCCAGCAGCTACGTAACGAGCATAACGCTCTTGCCAAGAAAAGCGCGATCGCAATTCTATATTTTGGGCTTTCACCGTTTGAATTCCCGACATCACCTCAACCAAATAAGATTGAGTTTGGGCGTTGCGTTCGGCTTTGGTACGGAGTTGTCTGCTGACCGTAGGTGATGCTACTAAGGTGATGACAACAAAGATGGGAATGGTTATCAAACCCACCAAGGTGAGTTGCCAGCTATAGAATAACATCACTATGATATAGACCACCGAGAAGAGTGCATCTAACCCCACAGTTAAAGCCGTACCTGTGAGAAACTGACGGATATTTTCTAATTCATTAATACGCGTCGATAGTTCCCCAACCGGACGGCGCTCAAAATACCGCAATGGTAGCCGCAGCATATGGTCAATAATTTCCGACCCCAAACCCATGTCAATGCGGTTGGTGGTATCGACAAATAAGTAAGTCCGCAATGTTCCCAAGACGGCTTCAAACAGACCGACCACCAGTAGCAAAGTCCCTAAAACGTGCAAGGTACTGATACTATTTTGGGCGATGACCTTATCGATAATCATTTGAATGACTAACGGGTTCGCCAGCGCCGCCAATTGCACGAAAAATGAAGCAAGAAAGACTTCTATCAAAACACGGCGGTAGCGTTTAATGTAGGGAAGAAACCAGTGTATACCAAACCGTTGTTGGGGTGTAGCTGTCGTTTGAGACAGTAGTAAGACTCTAATTTGAGGTGGGTAACTGTTTTCTTCTACCTCTAATCTTGGTAGGAGTTCTTTTGGTTTAAAGCGTAGGATTCCCTTGGATGGTACACCCAAAACCATTTGATTTTCGCTGGCTTCATAGAGAACAGCGTAGTCATTTCCATAGCGGATTAAGGCTGGGGTAGGAATACGAGTTACAGAGGAGGTAGGTACATCTACTAATTGTGCTCTCAATCCAATGAGTTCTGATATGTAAGCACACAGTGGGAATGAAATTACGCCTAGGCGTTTGATTTGGTCATTTAAAACCCGACGCATCACCTCTCGGCGAAATGGCATTTCCAAGTATTTAGAAACCATTTGGAAACAAGCCATTACCGAATTTATTTGTCCTTTTCCACCAAAAAATGGATACTTTCTATTTCTTGTTTTGTTATGGTGAGAGGCTTTTGGTTCTGGTAGTGGTTCGTCTTGTGCGTAGGGAATCTCGACTTCAGTCTCTGTTACCTCTTCACTGGTATCAGCTTGGGGTACCAGGGGGCTACTATCTAGCAACAATACATCCGATGGATGCAATCCTAGTAACCGTGCGGGGCTTCCCTGTACCTCAAGCATATTGAAACCATCTTTCAGTTCCAATCTCGTTCCGGGCGGACAATTTTTTATCGAGCCACCACCACTGACAAACCAAATTGTTTCGTTATCTAGTTGACTTAACGAAGTTTTTCCTGGTAATAAGTATTGTATCTTTGCTCTGTCTTGAGCGTTCAAAACAAGTTCTTTGATATTTGTTCCGCCTAAAGCCTGTACTTCTTTTTGAGCACTAATAACGTCAAACATTTCTACCAAATGAAGACGGTTTCTACGCCCCTGGGCAAAGGCTGGATACATGGCGAGTAGGCGCAGGTAGTCTGTCTGACTGATAGTTAGACATATGACTTCGTTAGAAGCGATCGCTGTCTCACATCCGACCTCTCGCAGTAAACTAATCTCACCCAAAACTGTCCCTGGTTCCACTAACATGAGAGTTGTGGGCATTTGAGTACGCGGGTCGTAGGCTAGCAAGCGGGCTTTGCCTTCATAAAGAATAACTATTTTATCAGGAATTTTTTCTTTTCCTACTATTTTTTGACCTATACGGTAGCGTAAGGGTTGAATTTGCTGTGATAATTGAGCAATCACCTCGTTTGGCAATTGCTCAAAACCCTCAATTGTAGTGAGAAATTCTTGAAATGTACTGTTCTTAATATATGTCATAATTACTTTAGGTTTTAAGTTTTAGAGCTTTTCCCCCGAGTAGATTCCCCTATAGTTTTACCACTTATATGCTACTGACACAATTTTGACTCATCGTCTGCCGTTCTTAATCAGTGTATTCACAACAATTAGCACTTAGCAACTCGCTACCTACTGTTGCCAATTTTCTATATATTAGACTAGAGTCCAGTTGATAGTGTTGAGCTAGCGGTTTGCAAGGGGGCTTTGCATTCTCCAGTATTCTTTCAGGTTGTGCGATCGCGCTGTATGCCTTTGCTCACACGTCTGATGTGTCGCCTCCTCTGCCTGCAGAGGTTAAGTTATATTTGCCCCATTACACAAATAAAAACATAGCCAATGTTTCTCCGTGTTGCCACTCCTTCAAATTCTCTCAAACAAAATGGTAACAATGGTTGCGAGAAGATTGTGAATGGGTTAAGGTTTTGTAACTGACTCTTTTTGGGTTAAATTTGATTTTTTTTTGTTTTGCTTTATAGAGACCGTTGTCAGGGACTTCTAAATAAAAAATCTCCAAAAATTTCTTGTGGTACGGGCGTCTCGCCCGTCAGGAGCAAGAGCGGGCGGGGACGCCCGTACCACAAGATGGATAATTTATTTCTTGGAAGTTCCTAAGCGAGGTTTAAATTCACTTTGACAATTACATCGTTGTAATCGCGATCGCCACCACCAGCTAAGTCCTCAAAGCCAAAGGTGTTATTCCCCAACAGGCGAATATGGTCAACCCGGTCAGAATTCGCACCTAAGAATGAGAAGTACACTGCCGGGTCATTACTAGAATTGCTGTCTAAAATAGCATCAGGTGTACCATCCACAATCATAAATGATGCGAAGATAGCACCAGGTTCAAAGGTACCTGTAAAGGTCGCCCTACTTTGGTTGCTCACACTCAAATCAATACCTGCAACACGTCCTTGTATAGCAGCTTGAGTGTAGCCAGCATCGCCAGGAAGCAAATCTACCGTACCATCACCGTTGGTATCAATACCACCATTAACATCCGCCACTTGATAAAAGCCAACGAAATTATCAAAAGCTGCTTCCCTGTGCAATATAAATTCAGCATTGAGTGGAGTTGTTGCATCGCGGACATCAATGAGTTCCGCCTGCTCGTCACCTTGAACACCTACGCCGAGAGGTAATGGTTCATCTGTGGCGCGAATCTTCACAGCCAAATCTTGAAGGTTGGTAGTGCTGTTCCCAGATGTATCATTCCAAGTTAGGGCGAACTCTCCATTTCCCAAGGCTTCCACCTGGCTGACTAACGGATTAGATACCAACACGTTTGTAATAGAAGTGTTACCATACTTAACAGCATCAATAGTGCTATTTTTGACTAACAAGAATCGCAAGTTCTGCCCGGAATTAAATTCTAAGGTACGTGTTAAATCAGTATTAAACCCATTAGGAACGTTAGCAATTGCTGAGAAAACTACCTTACTTCTTGCAAGTGCAGCTTGGGTATAACCTTCTGCGCCTGGTACAATCCCATTGATTGTTCCTTTCTCGTCATCAACAACAAACACTCCTAATTCATCTACAGAACGGGAACTAAATTCTGTCAGAGTCACCTCAAGCGTGGATTGACCATCACCTTGAAATTGAAATATGTTGTCCGGTAGCTGAGTTAATTTAACAGGTATACCAGGACCATTACCAGTACCATTAACAGTAATGGCAGCAGTGTCAGTAGCATTACTGAAAGCTGTGGAACTCCCGTTGGTTGTGGTGTCAGCGATGCCACCATTGCTACCAGTGGTTGTATCCCAAGCACGGAAAGTCAACGCATTGTTAATATCGCCACTGAAGTTAGCTTTGGGCTGGAAGTAAATGCGTGTGTTAGCATCCGCCGCCAACAAGCGAGTATTTGTCTGACTCACAGAGCCTAACTCTGACCAATTGCTACCATTATCGATGCTGTAGAACCAATCCCCATTGGTTGTATCAACACTTGTAATCGCAACACCAGCGACTGCTCCAGTGTCAGAGTCAGTGACATTACCACCTATGCTGACTAATGAGGAGATGAGTGTACCAACTGCACCTGAGGGTTCGCCTGCGTCTGCTTTCACCGCAGCCAGAATTACATCAGTGTCGCTGAGCACAGGCGCTGTATTAACTGCACTGACAGTAATAGCAGCAGTGTCAGTAGCATCACTGAAAGCTGTGGAACCCCCGTTGATTGTGGTGTCAGCGATGCCACCATTGCTACCAGTGGTTGTATCCCAAGCACGGAAAGTCAACGCATTGTTAATATCGCCACTGAAGTTAGCTTTGGGCTGGAAGTAAATGCGTGTGTTAGCATCCGCCGCCAACAAGCGAGTATTTGTCTGACTCACAGAGCCTAACTCTGACCAATTGCTACCATTATCGATGCTGTAGAACCAATCCCCATTGGTTGTATCAACACTTGTAATCGCAACACCAGCGACTGCTCCAGTGTCAGAGTCAGTGACATTACCACCTATGCTGACTAATGAGGAGATGAGTGTACCAACTGCACCTGAGGGTTCGCCTGCGTCTGCTTTCACCGCAGCCAGAATTACATCAGTGTCGCTGAGCACAGGCGCTGTATTAACTGCACTGACAGTAATAGCAGCAGTGTCAGTAGCATCACTGAAAGCTGTGGAACCCCCGTTGATTGTGGTGTCAGCGATGCCACCATTGCTACCAGTGGTTGTATCCCAAGCACGGAAAGTCAACGCATTGTTAATATCGCCACTGAAGTTAGCTTTGGGCTGGAAGTAAATGCGTGTGTTAGCATCCGCCGCCAACAAGCGAGTATTTGTCTGACTCACAGAGCCTAACTCTGACCAATTGCTACCATTATCGATGCTGTAGAACCAATCCCCATTGGTTGTATCAACACTTGTAATCGCAACACCAGCGACTGCTCCAGTGTCAGAGTCAGTGACATTACCACCTATGCTGACTAATGAGGAGATGAGTGTACCAACTGCACCTGAGGGTTCGCCTGCGTCTGCTTTCACCGCAGCCAGAATTACATCAGTGTCGCTGAGCACAGGCGCTGTATTAACTGCACTGACAGTAATAGCAGCAGTGTCAGTAGCATCACTGAAAGCTGTGGAACCCCCGTTGATTGTGGTGTCAGCGATGCCACCATTGCTACCAGTGGTTGTATCCCAAGCACGGAAAGTCAACGCATTGTTAATATCGCCACTGAAGTTAGCTTTGGGCTGGAAGTAAATGCGTGTGTTAGCATCCGCCGCCAACAAGCGAGTATTTGTCTGACTCACAGAGCCTAACTCTGACCAATTGCTACCATTATCGATGCTGTAGAACCAATCCCCATTGGTTGTATCAACACTTGTAATCGCAACACCAGCGACTGCTCCAGTGTCAGAGTCAGTGACATTACCACCTATGCTGACTAATGAGGAGATGAGTGTACCAACTGCACCTGAGGGTTCGCCTGCGTCTGCTTTCACCGCAGCCAGAATTACATCAGTGTCATTCAGGACAGGCGCTGTATTAGCAGCGTTGTTCTCCAAAATTTGCAGACCTTTATCACCGTAAGCAACATAGACATATCGCCCCTTTACAGCTACACCATCAGCAGCGTAATTAGGATTGCTTGTGTCTGCATAGGTATCTACAAGGTTGGGTGTGGTAGGGTCGCTAATGTCTAAGATTCGCAAACCAGACGTATAGTCAGTAACGTAAGCATATTTCCCTTCTACAGCTATATTACTAGCATAGGTAGAAGTAGCATAGGTAGCCTGAAGAATGGGATTAGTAGGGTCACTGACATCAATAATTCGCAGACCATTACTACCATCAGTCACATAAGCGTATTTATCCTGAATGGCTACATCTTTGGCGTCCTTAATTTCATTGTTGTAGCTACCTACAAGAACAGGATTTGCAGAATTACTGATATCTAAGATTTGCAAACCTGCATCTCTAGCGGCAACATAAGCGTACTTATCATTCACAGTTACGCCAAGCCCATAGCCATCTAAATTATAGCTACCTATGAAAACAGGGTTACTGCGATCGCTAATGTCTACAATTTGCAGTTCCTGGTCATAACTGTCAGCAGACTCACCTGGTTTATAGCTAGTTACATAAGCGATGTTTTCTTTTACATATACATCATATGCTCTACCAGAACCAGTATCATAGCGACCTATACTAGTGGGACTTCCAGGGTTAGTGATATCGTATATTTCCAGAAACCCTGTGTCAAAATCCGCAACATAAGCGTATTGATCGTCTACGGCTGTATCATAGGCAGAACCAGGGATAGTGGCATTACCTGTGAATTTGGGATCGTCTGGATCACTAATATCAAAGATTTGTAGACCTGCTGCTGTAGCTGCAACATAAGCATAGTTCCCTTTCACTGCTACACCAAATGCGTAGCTAGAGGTACTTTCACTACCTTTGGCAATTACATTGAGTACGGACTGATAAGCTGTTATGACTTCAGTAGAAAATGCGAGTGATTGGTTTGAAATATTGCCGATGTTGACTTCTAGATCCCAGTCACCACCTAAAGCAGCATTACCAGTGAGATTAGCAGATGCAGAAATACTCGCTTTTGTCAGTTGGTGTAATTTAGTTAGAAATTCTGTCCCAGCATCACCTGCAGCAACTTGACAACCGTAAAGGAGAAGATGAGATGATAAACAGAAGCAATTCTTGAGCTGGTCAGCGTAAAGCTCTAAAGTGTTAAGGCTAAGTTCGCTATTACCCAGATAAAGAGTTCCTGGAGAACCATGGGAGACGATATGAACACTTTGAACTTCACGATACTGGGAGAGCACATCAGTAATTTGTGCTACTCCATCTCTGTTAGAGTCAAGAACAACAGCTTTAATACTTCCGGCAACACCTCTCAGTAAAGTTTCGTAATTGTATACTGAGGTATCTATGAAAAGAATACTTGTAATCTTCATCTGTGCTCGACAAAATAGTACTAGGTTTTAGCTTTAAAAAGCTCGTGAACTGCCCCGTTTTACCCTGAATTGAGAACGGAGTGTCCGTTAGCGAACATTTTGAACTGGTTGCTAATTTACCCTATCGATCTGTTGTCAGTGTCATCACTTATTGTTTCTATTAACTCAGTGGTTATAGCTAGAAATACGTAAAAAACTTATAAAGCCAGGATGTAAAAACTAGCTTTATAAAAAAAATACATTGCCAACTAATACTAAAAACATTACGAAAATCACAGAAAATTTCTGAATACTGAATCTTATGTGATTTAAACGCTAATCATTGATGCGGCTTGATATCAAAGCTTATATAAAAATATAATTTATAAATTGCAATAATTAGCCTAATATGTATTAGACATCTTACCTCATTAATCTTACGGAGGGACTTCTAAATAAAAAAGTATCTAAAAATCTGTTGTGATACGGACGACACGAGCTGTTACAGATCCAAAGGACGGGCGGGGACGCCCGTACCACAAGATGGATAATTTATTTCTTGGAAGTCCTTAAGCAAGGTTGAAATTGACTTTGACAATTACATCGTTGTAATCGCGATCGCCACCACCAGCTAAGTCCTCAAAGCCAAAGGTGTTATTCCCCAACAGGCGAATATGGTCAACCCGGTCAGAATTCGCACCTAAGAATGAGAAGTACACTGCCGGGTCATTACTAGAATTGCTGTCTAAAATAGCATCAGGTGTACCATCCACAATCATAAATGATGCGAAGATAGCACCAGGTTCAAAGGTACCTGTAAAGGTCGCCCTACTTTGGTTGCTCACACTCAAATCAATACCTGCAACACGTCCTTGTATAGCAGCTTGAGTGTAGCCAGCATCGCCAGGAAGCAAATCTACCGTACCATCACCGTTGGTATCAATACCACCATTAACATCCGCCACTCGATAAAAGCCGACGAAATTGTCGAAAGCTGCTTCCCTGTGCAATATAAATTCTGCGTTGAGTGGGGTGGTTGCATCGCGGACATCAATGAGTTCCGCCTGCTCGTCACCTTGAATACTTACTCCTAGAGGTAGTGGTTCATCTGTAGCGCGAATTTTCACAGCCAAATCTTGAAGGTTGGTAGCACTGTTCCCAGATGCATCATTCCAGTTTAGAGAAAATTCTCCATTCCCCAAGTTTGTGACTCGATTGACAATGGTATTGGAAACAAGCACGTTTGTCAAAGAGGTTTCGCCAGAACGGACAGCATCCAGACTACTATTCCGGATTAAGGCAAATCCTAGGGAATCCCCTGAGTTAAATTCTAGAGTGCGTTTGAGATTGGTATCAAACCCGTTCGGAACATTAGCAATCGTTGAGAAAACCACCTTGGCTTTTGCAAGTGCGGCTTGGAGATAATCTTGTCCACCAGGTGCAATACCGTTAATTGTGCCATTCTGGTCATCAACAACAAATGCGACTAATTCGTTCACAGAACTTGAACTAGATCCTGTCAGACTGACTTCGAGAGTTGGTTGACCATTACCTTCAAATTGAAACACGCTCTCGGAGACTTGATTGAGCTTAACAGGTGTATTGGGTGTGCTAATTTTATTATGCACAGTAATCGCAGCAGTATCAGTGGTACTACTGAAAGCCGTTTCACCACCATTGATTGTTGTGTCACTTACACCGCCATTACTACCACTGGTTGTGTCCCAAGCGCGGAAAGTCAGGGCGTTATTGACGGTACCAATGAAGTTAGACTGAGGTTGGAAGTAAACGCGAGTTTTGTCATCCGCTGCTAGCAAACGAGCGTTCTCGTTGGAGATTAGCCCTAAAGATGCCCAACTCATGCCATCATTAGTGCTGTAATACCAATTGCCATTAGCTGTATCTGCATTGGTAATGGCAACGCCAGTAAGTGCATCTTTATCTGTATCGATAACGTTATCACCTAAGGCTACCAAGTTAGACATTAGGGTACCAACAGCACCGGAAGGTGTTCCTGCATCTTGATTAACCGCAGTTAGAATGACATCAGTATCATTGAGGACAGGAGCGGTGTTAACTGCATTCACGGTAATTACGGCAGTATCAGTGATACTACTGAAAGCTGTCTCACCACCATTGATTGTTGTATCACCCCTGCTACCATTGCTACCAGTGGTTGTATCCCAAGCGCGGAAAGTCAAAGCGTTATTGACGGTACCACTGAAGCTACCATTGGGTTGGAAGTAAATACGAGTGTTGCTATCAGCAGTTAATAGAAGCGCATTTGCATTCGAGACAGTTCCCAACGCTGTCCAACTACTACCGTTATCAATACTGTAAAACCAACTCCCATTCGTCGTGTCAGTACTTGTAATGGCTATCCCAGCCACTGCTCCAGGGTCGGGGTCAATGATATTACCACCCACACTTACAAGTGAAGAAACTAACGTACCAACTGCACCAACCGGAAGACTCGCATCTTTTTTGACTGCAGTCAACATCACATCCATATCGCTGAGGACAGGAGCGGTGTTAACTGCATTCACGATAATTGCGGCAGTATCAGTATTACTACTGAAAGTCGTGTCACCACCATTAATTGTTGTGTCACCTACACCGCCATTGCTACCACTGATTGTGTCCCAAGCGCGGAAAGTCAAAGCGTTGTTAATCGTACCACTGAAGCTACCATTGGGTTGGAAGTAAATACGAGTGTTGCTATCAGCAGTTAATAGAAGCGCATTTGCATTTGATACAACCCCTAAAGCTGTCCAATTGCTACCGTTATCAATACTGTAGAACCAACTCCCATTCGTCGTGTCAACACTTGTAATCGCAATCCCAGCCACTGCTCCAGGGTCGGGGTCAATGATATTACCACCCACGCTCACAAGTGAAGAAATTAACGTACCAACTGCACCAACCGGAAGACTCGCATCTTTTTTGACTGCACTCAAAATCACATCCGTATCGCTGAGGACAGGCGCAGTATTAGTCGGCGCGATATCAATCGTCATTGTATAAGCAGCACTGCTGTATTCGCTGCCATCATTGACTTTGAATTGAAAGTTGGCGTAGTTAATACCTGTCGCATCAGCAGCCGCTTTAAACTTCAGTTTGTTGAAATCAGCTACCAAAATTTCTTGCTCAAGGGCGATTTCTTCACCCTGTTCTTGAAGATTATTGCTGTTAATATCTTGAAATAACTGACCTACTACTGGTAGTTGAGTAATTTGTACCTTCTGGAGACTGTCACCACTGTCAGAATCTGCAAAGCTGAAGTCAGTTGTGACAAAAGTGTAAGTAGTGTCTTTGTTAATTGCGATCGTCTTATTAGCCGCAGTAGGAGGTGTATTGTTCTGGAAAATTTGCAAGCCGGAACCACTATCAGCAAAATAAAGATAGTTCCCCACTACCGCTATATCTTCAGCGTTATCAGGGGTATCTTGACTATTTTTAAGAGTCGGATTGCTGGGATCACTAACATCAATAATTTGTATACCTGATTCAAAATCAGTCACATAAGCGAGATTTTCTACAATTATTACGCTCTTAGCAGCACCAGGAGTATCATAACTGCCTTTCAAAGTGGGGTTATCAGGGCTGGTAATATCGATAATTTGTAGACCTGAATCATCATCAGCAATATAAGCATAGTTCCCTGCTACGGTTACTGTGTTAGCAAAACCAGAAGTATCGTAACTACCTTTGAGAGTTAGTGCATCAGGGTTAGTGATGTCGATAATTTGTAAACCTGAGTCACCGTCAGCAATGTAAGCATAGTTTCCTACCACAGCGACACCACTGGCGTTACCGGGAGTATTGTAGCTACCTCTAAGAGTAGGTACATCAAGATTACTGAGATCGATAATTTGCAAACCCGCGTCCCGTACAGCGACGTAAGCAAAGTTATTTAACACAGTTACGGCATAAGTAGTACCACTGAGATTATCAACATTTGTCTTCAGGGTAGGGTTATTAGGGTTGCTAACATCGATGATTTGCAAACTGGAGCCATCAGCAACATAAGCGTAGTTTTCCGCCACAGCCACATTGAAAGCGTTCCCAGGGGTATCATAACTACCTGCAATAATCGGGTTATTCGGGTCACTGATGTTAATGATTTGTAAACCTGACCCAGCATCAGCAATATAGGCGTAGTTTCCTTCTACGACTATGCCCTCAGCATTACCAGGAGTATCAAGATTCTGCACTGGGATCAGACTGAGTATGGATGAATATGCTGCCATAACCTCAGTAGAAAAAGCTAGTGATTGATTTGAAATATTCCCAATGTTCATTTCTAAGTTCCAATCACCACCCAAAGCAATGCTACCCGTGGGATTAGAAGAAGCAGAAATACTTGCTCCCGTCAATTGGTGTAGTTTAGTCAGAAATTCTGCTCCAGCATCACCCGCAGCCACTTGACAACCGTAGAGGAGGAGATGCGGAGATGAAGAGAACCAATTTTTAAGCTGATCGGCGTAAAATTCTAAGGTCTTAAGACTGAGTTCGGAATTCCCTAAATAAAGGGTTCCTGGAGAACCGTGAGAAACAATGTGAACACTTTCAACTTCACTGTACTGAGAAAGTACATCAGTTATTTGTGCGACTCCATCTCGGATGGGGTCAAGAACAACAACTTTGATATTTCCGACAACACCTTTCAGTAAAGTTTCGTAGTTATGTACTGAGGTAGTTATAAAAAGAATACTTGTAATTTTCATTTGTGCTCGACAAGATAAGACTAGGTTTTAGATGGGCAAAGTTCACAAATTGCCCCGTTTTACTCTGAATTGAGAACGGGGTGTTCGTTAACTTATATTTCGTTAACTTATATCTTGAAATAGTTGCTAATTTATGTTATTTATCCGTTGTCAGTACAATCACCTTTTGTGTTTTATTGATTCAGTAGTTCTAACTAGGAGTACATAAGAAATTTATATAGTCGGGATATCAACACTGACTTTATTAAAAAAATATATTCCTAATTTTTACTAAAAATGTTGTAAAAGTTACAGAAATAGCTCTGAAGACTTATCCTGTCTGCTTTATATTAATTGAGATAAGTATCATTGATGCTGCGCGATCGCAAAGCTTGTGTAAAATTAGGCAAAAGTAAAAAGTCACGCTTTAAAAAGAAAGAATGTTTACATAGTATACTTTGAGCGGTCAGCTTTCAACTTTCAGCGAAGAACTTATGAACTTATAGAAGCATGGATTTTAGCCAAATCACTCATCTCAATTTATTCCCGTGCAAAGTATAACTTTATTTCCGCACCCCCTGTACTAGTATGTATAAAGGATCTGTAGTGTCGCTGATTAATGGGATGAATTTTGGTTCACGCATTAATAGTCGAAGTTCCAGAAATTCGGTTTCGCAGGAGTTACCGGGTTTCTAATTCTCACTTATCCAAGCCGTGTAAACTGAATGAAGTATAATTTAATATACTGATAGACGAAAAGCCATGACTCAACACATTTTATTTTTTATTCACGGTATTGGTGAAAAGTACTTAGAGGATGATTACCGCGTTTTAGAAAAAGCGTGTGCAAAAGCATACTGCGATACTCGAAAAGTTTCGTTAGATGTGTTTGAGAATCAATTTAAATGTGTCTATATTAACTGGCAAAAAGTCACTGCTGATGCACAACTGACTCTTTTTCATCAAGCGTTTCCCCAGCTAGAAGTCAGAGACAAACAGTTTCTTCCCTGGGACTTAACAAGTCCAATTGTTGCAGCTCGTAAATTTATGACATTCTTCCTCGGTGATGTTGCTGCTTATGTTTCTGAAAACGATAACAATATTCGCCGGACGGTTTGGGAGCAGATGGAACCACATATTAGTCAAGGGGTGCCCTATAGTATAATTTCTCACTCTCTTGGTTCAGTGATTGTTTTTGACTACTTGTTTAATTTATTTGAAGAAAATACATTATTTCTACCCGAATCCAAGGATGCTGAACCATTTCCCACTCCTGCAATTAGTCAATTACAGCTCAACTTCCGTCATCTCTTCACTTTAGGTTCTCCCATCGGCTTATTTATGTTACGTAAAGGCGATTTGTGGAAAGGGGGTAGAGAATTTGAGACAATTAAAAATCCTGTAAAAAATGATACTCAAAGAAGCATTCAGCGAACTTGGCTCAACTTTTATGACGACCAAGATATTATTGCTTACCCTCTTGAAAAATTGTTTAGTTTGAATCCAAACAGAGATAAGGGTTCCATCAAAGACGTTTTAGTAAACACGGGTTGGTTAGTTGTTGACTCTCACCTCCGGTATTGGCAAAATCAGCAAGTTGCAACAGAAATTAGTCAGGTTCTTTTGAGAATGGGGGTGTAGGGGAGGGAGGGAGGG
>JAWQFQ010000070.1:6672-39414 GCA_035967975.1 Scytonema sp. PMC 1070.18 | reverse complement strand
CCTCCCACCCTGACCTCATCTCCCCCTCACCTCATCTCCCAAGCCCCTGCTTCCTTCCGGATAGTTGTGAACAGCAATGCTGATGGAGATATTCAAGCGGATGAACAACTGACATTGCGCGAAGCGATTGAAATTGCGAACGGGACATTATCCACTCAACAGCTTAGCAGTGCAGAAAAAGCGCAAGTTCAAGCCGGAGATGGAGGTGGTTCTCGCATTGAGTTTAATCTCCCTGTGGGTGCTACGACGATTCAATTACAAAGACAACTACCAGATTTAGCCGCACCGGGATTAGTTGTCGATGGTACCACTCAGCCCGGATATGATGCTTCCACTTCAGCAACGGCTGAAATTGCGATTCCTATCCCAGTGGTGGCGATCGCTCCCGCACCGAATCAAGAAATTTTTCGGGGTTTGACTGTCGTCGCTGATGGGGTGACAATTCGTGGTTTAAACCTTTACGGTTTTACGGCTAGCCCAATTAAACAACAACTGGGAAATCTACTTATATATGATGGTGTCCCCAAACCAGTAACGCTAACGACACCACCAGGGGATATTGTGATTTCTCATCCTCTTCCACCTCCTAATACCAGTGAACAGCAACCCCCAAATGATGATTTTCCTTTCTATGACAGAAATGTTCCGCCAAAGAACGTTGTGATTGAAAACAACTGGTTGGGGTTGACAACGGATGAAAAATTACCTGAGACAACCTCGGCTTTTGGTGTCTATGTTTTTAACTCTCAGGGAGCCACAATTCGCCGCAACCGGATTTATTATCATGACGGTAGTGCAATTATTACTTCTGTACGTGGTGAAAATACGTTAGTTACAGAAAATATCATCGTAGGTAATGGAATTGCGGGAATGCCAGACGCCTTGCGATTTGAAGGGGTAGTGAACAATTCTCAAATTTTAGGGAACTTGATTTGTGCTAATGATGGCGCAGGGGTGTATTTATTTAAACCTAAAGGTAACGTACAAATCCAAAATAACCGCATCACATATAATGGTAGGCGTTTGCGACGAGCAGCAGTTTACTTGATGGGTAGCAATCATCAGGTGATTGGTAATGAAATTGACTACCAAACTGCAGCAGGTGTAGTCGTGTCGGCTTTTCCCGATAGTACGGGTAACATCATTCAAAACAATAGGTTCGCATCACTCGAAGGTTTGAGTATTGACCTCAACACCCAACGAAATCTTGATGTCAACGACTTTCAACAGGGAGATGGACCCAACCCCAAACGCAATTCTCCCAACCGCCGCATAGAAACAGGGAACGGAGCCATTAACGCTCCAGCATTTGCGACTAGAACCTTTGTTCCAACAGGGGATACCGTCACAATCCAAGGTAAAGCTGATGCAGGTTCTGAGGTGACAATTTATCGATTGAGTGATTATCAAACGGGGAAAGAAGCACTTTATCAACCAGGTTACGGAGCATTAAACCAACCTCTTGCGACAGTAAAAGTTGATGGCGAGGGGAAATTTAGTGTAGCGGTAGAAAAAGTACAAGTTGGGGATATAGTGAGTGCGATCGCCACTGACCCCAGATACGGAACATCAGAACCAGCCATCGCAGCATTTATTGGTACAACAGGGGCTTCACGCAACTACATCCCAGGGGGTAAACCAGTACAGCCGATTAAAGCACCCCAATGTACCTCACGTCCCTTACCGCCAGAACCACCACCAGAACCCACCCCACCACCAGAACCACCACCACCAGAACCATTGCGACTCAAGGTACCAAGAAACGTTCACTTTGCTTTGGATAAATCCTTTATTAGTACTGAGAGTGCTGCGGTCTTGGATAGAGTGGCGGAAGTTTTGCAGCAATATCCGTTTATTGAAGTTCAGTTGCTAGGTCACACCGATCCCCGCGCTAGTGATGCTTACAATCAAGCTTTAGGTCGGCGAAGAGCATTGTCTGTGAGAAATTATTTATTACGCAAGGGTATTGCACCAGAACGAATGACCATCCGCTCCTTAGGCGAAAGTCAAAGGAAGGTTCCAGGAAGTACGGATGTTGTGGATTATGCTCGCGATCGCCGAGTCGAAATCATTTACCGAGATGTCCGAGGTATCGACCTCATCATTGAAGACCAAGAACAAGATTTACAGATTGAAAGGCGATGAGTGCTAATTGCTAATTGCTAATTGCTAATTGCTAATTGCTAATTGCTAATTGTTTATTAATTGCTATTAACCATTAGCTATGAGCCATGAACCATGAACCATTAGCTATTAGCCATGAACTATTAGCCATGAACCATGAACCATTAGCCATGAACCATTAGCCATTAGCCATTAGCCATTAGCCATTAACTATTTGGTAGGACATAGGAAATTTGCTGTGAAGCCTATATTAAATACAAACAATAAAAAAAACCTGCGTTTTCTGACATTTAAACGCACGCTCCTCACACTGTTTTTTGCTGTACCCCAAGTACCGCTTTTGGGGAGCATTTCCAGCAAAACAGTGTTGGCGCAAGAAGCGCCGAGTGGCTGTCCAGCTGGGACAGTAGCAACACCCATTCCGTGGACTCCCACACAAAACGTCCAACAATTTTTAAGTCAAAACTTAAGTGTTGGTGGAGTTAATGTCACTTTTAACTTTAGTGAAAGTGTTCCTGGTCAAGTTTTAGATTCAGGAGAAACACTAGTTGATGGAGACATTTACGGTGGTCTTCCTGGTCCAAATTTAAAATGGAATATTGGTACACCACAAAGAACTCCAGCACCGCCTAATAGCTTTTCAACACTGACCATTAATTTTTCACAGCCAGTTACCTTAGCACCGGTGACTTTCTTGGATGTTGACCGAGACGGTGAACGCGATCTTTCATTCATATTTCAGGATAAGATTACGGTAACTGCCTCTAACGGAAATAATCCTGTTGGTGTGAACCTAACAGCACAGGTTTCCTATGTCAGAGTCACTGGTAATGTAGCAGAAGGCATAAATGAGAATGCATTTACCAATCAAAGCAATGGCAATGTCCAAGCTACGTTGTCTGGTCCGGTAACTCAAATCCAGGTCGTTTATGAGGCAGGAACAGAATTTGGGACTCCTCAACAGGATGAAACTATTGGTATTGCTGCAATAAATGTATGTGTACCGACACAAACTGGTTCTATTGGTGATACTGTCTTTAACGATGCTAACGGTAACAATGTTCAAGATCCAGGAGAAACAGGTATCGCGAACGTTCCCCTTACCTTAACAAGTGCAGGTCCTGATGGTCAATTGGGTACAGCCGATGATACTACCCAAACTACAACTACTGATAGTAACGGGAACTACAGGTTCAATAATTTACCTCCAGGTAGCTACAGAGTTACGGTGACCAATCCTCCAGCAGGTTTTGTCCCAACCTTAACTCAGCCCAATCCTATAACACTGGCTGCAAATCAAACTATCGATACTGTTGATTTTGGCTTCCAGCAAACTGGAGGCTCAATTGGTGATACGGTCTTTAATGATACCAATGGTAACAACGTCCAAGACCCAGGGGAAACGGGTATTTCTAACGTTACTCTCACCTTAACTGCTCCGGGTCCTGATGGTCAATTGGGTACACCCGACGACACGACCCAAACCACAACCACGGATAATAACGGGAACTACAGATTTAATAATTTACCTCCAGGTACTTATAGAGTTGCTGTTACCAGCGCACCACCCGGTATACCCACCCTGACTCAGCCTAACCCCGTCACGTTAACTGCAAATCAAACTATCGATACCGTTGATTTTGGCTTCCAGCCAGGAAACAGTTCTATTGGTGATACTGTCTTTAACGATACCAATGGCAATAACGTCCAAGACCCAGGGGAAACGGGTATTCCTAACGTCACTCTCACCTTAACCGCTCCCGGTCCTGATGGTCAATTAGGTACACCCGACGACACGACCCAAACCACAACCACGGATAATACCGGAAACTACAGGTTTAATAATTTACCTCCGGGTACCTATAGAGTGGCTGTTACCAGCCCATCACCCGGTATACCCACCCTGACTCAGCCTAACCCCGTCACCTTGACTGCAAATCAAACTCTTGATACCGTTGATTTTGGCTTCCAGCCAGGAAACAGTTCTATTGGTGATACTGTCTTTAATGATACCAATGGCAACAACGTCCAAGACCCAGGGGAAACGGGTATTCCTAACGTCACTCTCACCTTAACTGCTCCCGGTCCTGATGGTCAATTGGGTACACCCGATGACACGACCCAAACCACAACTACTGATAGTAACGGGAACTACAGGTTTAATAATTTACCTCCAGGTACTTATAGAGTGGCGGTGACCAACCCACCACCTGGTTTACCTACCCTAACTCAGCCTAACCCAGTGACATTGGCTGCGGGTCAAACTCTCGATAACGTTGATTTTGGTTTTCAGCAAGGAACAGGTTCCATTGGTGATACAGTTTTCAATGATGCCAACCAAAACCGAAGTCAAGATCCAGGGGAACGAGGACTCAGTAATGTTACCGTTACCTTAACAGGTGCAGGTTCTGATGGTCAATTTGGTACACCTGATGACACGACTCAAACCACAACGACTGATAACGAAGGTAGATATAGATTTTCCAATTTACCACCAGGTAATTACAGAGTTACTGTCAGCGATACTCCTGAGGACTCTACCCCTACCCTAACTCCACCCACAACCATTTCCCTGACATCAGGTCAAAGTTTTGACACGGCTGACTTTGGTTTCTTTGTACCTCGCTTGGGTGCTGGTGAACCAGATTTGCGATTGGTGAAGCGAATTACCAACGTCTTGAGAAATGGTCAACCCATCGGTATCAACTTTGGTACTTTTGATGACGGTCCTGGTAATGACGACAATGATATTAACCAATTACAAAATGTTGTTGGTCTTCGCGACCTTCCAACCCCCCTACAAAGTGGTGATGAAGTTGAATATACAATTTATTTCCTCGCTCAAAATGCTAATAATGTTAGGTTCTGCGACTTAATTCCAGCAGGTACAGCTTATGCAAATAATCTTGCTGTCACCGGAGTTCAAACTCAACCAAGAGTTTTATCACCCCTGACACCGTTGGATGACTTTAACAATGTTTGTGCTAACCAAAATTCCAATGGTGCGGTCATTCTGGGTCCTGTCAACATCCCCAATCAAACTGTCGGTTCAATTCGCTTCCGAGTGAGAGTGAATTGAAGTGAGGAGACGGGGGGACAAGGGGCTTAGAAACCCGGTATCTCAGAGATACCGGGTTTCTGAAATCATTGACTACACCCTGTACTTAAATAAAGATTGTACAAAAAAGCAACATCAATTAGGTATTATGGTTGTGGTTTTTGCTTATCGCCTGAGAATGACTTTTTGAATTACAATGCAAAACACTAAGTTAATTGCTTCATTTATTACGAGTATTGTTCTGTCATCCTCTTTTTCCACGATTTATGGGAAAATTGTTCTTGCACAAAGACCACAGCGTCCTGTTCCGTTATTAAACGCTAAATGTGTGAATAGTGGACTTGGTAGTGCTCGCTCGGAAAATCTTGATGTTTCAATAGGAAGAGCAGTTTATACAAGTCAATTTTATTTGGGACCAGGTTACCGCTCTGCTTCAATAACTTGTAATATTAATCCAAATAATCGTCCGCAACCTTTGTTTGAAACCCTAAATCTGGGATTTGGAATGCTAGACAGTAGCAACAGTCCTAGTGTTGAGGTTCGAGTTTTTGTGGACGGAAACCAGGTTGAAGCCCGCACAATTGGTCCCGGTCAACCAAATTCCCTAGCACTAAATGTTAGCAATGTTAATAATGTTGCCATAGAAACTGTGTGCTCTAGTCCTACTCAGTACTGCGATCGCGTCTACTTTTTCAATGCTGGTTTAGAAAAACCGAGTCTCAGCCAACAACCGAAAAAGTAGATTGAGGTGTTAGTGGTTAGTGGTTAGTGGTTAGTAGTTAGTGGGAAAAACAACTATCAACTATCAACTATCCACTATCCACTATCTAATAACTTTCCTGTTCCAGATTCTTTTGTTCGTCTGAGTTCTTCAATTGAGGATGTTTGGATAAATTATCAGCAGCTTGTTGAAATAATGGCTCTATCTGATTGCGCCAGTATTGAATATCCGGTAACTTTTCTGGATTATTTTTATAAGTTAAAACTTTATCCCATTCGCCTTCAGCAAGTGCTGTATCAATGTCTTTGAATAATGCTTCTGCTTTAGCCCAATCTTTTTGCCATTGAGTGACCATTTCTGTTGTCTGTTTGACCGCAGGATTGTTGGAAGGTAAGGACTTTAGCAGCGCGATCGCACCTTGTAAATCCCCTGCTTCGTACTTCTGTTTTGCTTGTTCGAGAACCTTTGAGTTGCGATTGTTTGGAGTTTTCTCTGGAGCTTTTTCTGGAGCTTTTTCTGGTAATTTCTCAGAAGGAGTCAAATCGAGAATAGCTTTTGGTTTGGGGGTGGGACGAGAAGTTATAAAGTCATTATCATCAACTGTTCTAATTGCTATTCCTTTATCTCGTAAACATACAACCCACTGTTCGTTATTTTTAATTCCATCCGAATGAACCCAAGCTAATTTACTAGAATCTAGCTTAATCTGTACCCAACCACGTTTGGTTCGTTTACCAGTCACTTCAAAATTTGTGTCATCGTTAACTTTTTTTACAATAGTATCAGAGTAAATAAAACTAGGTTCAGAACGAAGATTGGAATTGCTTTCAACCACAGCCATACAGTTTTGTCCTACAAGCTTACTATGACCTGCAAAGTTCACAGCAAAATGTTGAACATTCTTGACAACAGCGGGCGTTAGTGCTGCAGCACCACCTGCTAAAAGTGCTAGGATGGATAATTGTAAAAGATCCAGTCCACTAGAAGCTCTGGGCGTTGGTTGAGAAGCTGTAACTGGTTTGACGATAGGATTAGCTGGAGCAACTGCAAGAGTTTTTTGCCGAGACTGTATAGATGAATGTTTAACAAGTGGATAGTTAGAATTGTAGTTAGAATTATGAATATATTCATTATTTCTTAAAGATGAAGTTACCGCCTCTAATGCTTGGAGTGCTTCCGATGCACTTTGGTAGCGGTCTTTGAAGTGGTAGCGCACCATCTTGTTGAGCACTGCGGCTACGTCTTCATTGATTCTAACTAGATGTTGCCAAAGGATTTCCCCTGTGTATGGGTCTTCTTGCAAATCCATTGGTCCGATCCCCGTTAATGCTTGAATAGCAATAATACCGAGGGCATAAATATCGCTGTTTTGGCGAGGTTTACCTTGACCTTGTTCTGTTGGCATATAGCCCGGAGTTCCAATCGCCACTGTTGCGGAAGGATTTCCTGCTACAGTGTATGATTGTGCTCTTATGGGGTATCCGGGTGATGCTCGCAGCTGCTTGACAGCACCAAAGTCCACTAAGACCAATTTACCATCTGAGGTACTACGGATGATATTATCTGGCTTGATGTCGCGGTGAATCACACCTTGACTGTGAACAAATTTCAGGATGTTGAGAACTTCCAAGAGCATATCAACAACTTGGCTTTCACTCCAGAGTTGACCGGGTAATAATTCTTCACTCAGAGGATGTCCCTCAATAAATTCCTGTACTAAATAAAATTCTTGATTTTCGTCAAAATAAGCTAGAAGCCGAGGGATTTGGTCATGATTTCCCAATTTTTCCAAACTTTCGGCTTCAATTTGGAACAGGCGTTTAGCAGTGTCAAACACTTTAGCATCAGAACTTGCGGGTTTTAAGTGCTTGACGACGCAAATAGGGTAGCCTGGTCGCTTAGTATCTTTGGCAATGTAAGTTTCACCAAAGCCTCCTGTAGCAAGGACTCGAATGATTTGATATCGACGATCTAGTAGTTTACCTATCATGTTCACTCCCCAGTGTTAACACCCAACTTTCAAGCGCGTAATCAATATCTCCAAATATTCCTAGATAAAATCCGCTATCTTGAGAAAAGATTTGGATGTAAAACGCAGTTTTTTAAAAAATACACATTGTTAATTTTTCTTTCAATAACTTTTGTTAATTCCAATGCCACCTAAAATCAACGATTCAGTCGCATGGCAGCAGGCGGAACTCCTCATGCAACCTGCTTTTATTCGCGTTGTCGATAATATTCGCAAGCTGCTTGATGTATCTTCTTGGACAGGAACTTATCAAGATGTCCTGATATGGCCCACAGGCACTACTGATGAGACTAAAGCTATCGTGACTAAGTTCCTGGAAGAACTAGAAACAGCATCTCCAGAGCGGGCTATGGAAATTAGGGAGTCTCTCTCTACTCTGCCAATACCCCATCCAGGATATCATCTGTACTTACAACGTCAAGAGCAAACTGTCAGTATTGATTTGTGGGATCTGTGTTACCAAGTGTGTTTCCGTGACTATATACCAGGCGATGAAAAAGTTGAGATAGACACTAGTTTAATCGATGAAACCAGCGAAGTGAACTGGCATCGCCTAGATAGTAAAGCAAAAAATTTGGTTGAGCAAGTGTTTGCTAATTTACCCAATTAATTGTAGGTTTCTATCATTTTGATATCACAGCCTAAGTGAATAAACAAAGCTTGCCTTTTGCGGGCTTTCGTTCGGTAGCAAATGGTTTTGGTTCGAGATATCTATCTTAGGGAAGAAATTTTGATGAATGAACCGCAGAGGACGCAGAGGACACGGAGGAGCGCTAAAGCAATAGAAACCGGGTTTTTTATCCCCAATTTTGACTAATGGACTGACGCTTTAGGAGAAAGGTTCTCATTCAATACAGTTCGGATAAGCCGGGATAAAAACGTAAGATATGGAAACCCGGTATCTTGGAGATACCGGGTTTTTGAAGAGAATTGGCGTGAGTCTTCCTGTAAGCCGCAGATGAAGTATTATCGACTACAAATTATTTTGATTTCTCCAAGCAATCCTTTAATGTCTCCGCCAGTGTCTGTACGTAGGGTTTGCTGAGTAGAGTGGTGTGAGAACCGGGAACGTAATGAACATCTACTCCTCCAGAGACAACTTCACCCCAACCAAATTGCGGGTCGTAAACAACACCAGTAGCCTCGTCGTCCCGATTCTCATCGTCAGTGCGTAAGAGTGTTAATCGATGTGGGTAAACACAGAAGTTGTACTCGCTGAGGGCTTTTTCATTGGTATCCATGATGTTTAAGTGTTCGTCAGTCTCGGATAAGTGCTTAACAACATCTGATAAATATTGGTTAACATTCAAGTAACGTCTGAATCTCTTTGTGAGATTGTTATTGATCCAACGAGTCCAACTCACAGCTTTTTCGACAAGGTAGTTAGGCCCTTGTTGTAAGATATTACTTAAGTGCAAAAGCGATCGCTTGTAAAGTGGAATCCGTTTGTAAAAACCCGGACGGCAGCTATCAATCATCGCCAAAAGACCTACTTGCTCGCCTTGCTGGTGGAGTTGTTGAGCCATCTCAAAGGCAATCACACCTCCTAAAGAATATCCTCCTAAATAGTAAGGACCATTGGGCTGAATGGTTTGAATTTCTTTGATGTAAAGCGCTGCCATATCTTCTATTCTGGTTAAAGGAGCTTGTTTTCCATCAAGTCCTTGTGGTTGTAGCCCGTAAACAGGTTGTTCAGCTCCCATATGCATTGCTAAATCACGGTAACACAATACCTCTCCTCCAACCGGGTGGATGAAGAACATTGGTGGTTTGGAACCGTGGGGTTGAATTGCTACTAAAGATGACCAAGAATTTGATTTGACTTGCGTATCAGTGGTTAATAAATTTTTCTCCAAAGTGTTGTTTAATATCAAATCTTGATGCTGAATTGCCAGTTGTTCCTGTTGATGGAGTAACTTTGCAAGAGATTCTACAGAACCTGATCTTAAGAGGGTGGATAGCGGTAGTTTTTTGCCAAATCTTTTCTCTATTTGCGCGAATATGTGTACGGCTAATAAAGAATGCCCTCCTAAGTCAAAGAAGTTATGTTTGATACTTATAGATTGAACGTGTAGAACTTCTTCCCAAATCTGTACAAGTTGACGTTCTAAATCATTACGGGGAGCAACAAAGTCTGCTTCCGAATCTGGTTTTGTGAAGTCAGGTGCTGGAAGAGCGCTACGGTTGACTTTCCCGCTAGGTGTGAGAGGTAAAGCTTCCAAGAACATGAAAGCTGATGGTACCATGTATTCCGGTAGCTTTTCTCTAAGGAACTGACGCAAATCTTTTGTTATCGGTGCTAATTCTTCATTAGGAACAACATAGGCTACCAAAGATTTTTCACCAGGAATATCTTCACGGGCAATGACTACAGTCTGGGCTACGCTTGGATGTTGACTTAGTACAGCCTCTATCTCTCCTAACTCAATGCGAAAACCCCTTATTTTTACTTGATAATCCCTGCGTCCTAAAAATTCAATACTACCATCTGGCAAAAAGCGGGCTAAATCTCCAGCTTTGTACAGACGTTGAGAAGTAGGAACTGAAGAATATGCTTTTGCTTCTTGTTTCGGACTTCTGTCTTCAACTGTTCTAAAGGGGTTGGAAATAAATTTTTCTATTGTCAATTCTGCACGGTTAAGATATCCTCGTGCAAGTCCCAAACCGCCAATATAGATTTCTCCGGGTACCCCTATAGGAACTGGTTGCAAATGCTCATCAAGCAGGTAAATTTGCGTGTTCGCTATGGGGCGACCGAGAGGGACGATTTTTACCCGCTCATCCTCTTGAATAGATATGGGATAGGTAGCAACAATCCCACAGGTTTCTGTTTGACCAAACATATTGATAAGTCTGGCTGGATGTTTAAATCCAAACCTCCACTGTTTGGGAATATCGGACAAGAGTGGTTCGCTAGCAGATACAATCAATCTCAATTTGTTGTCTAATAAAGCTTGTCTTGTCTCAATGTCTAAGTCATTAAGTGTGTGAATGCAGTTGCGCCAGTAGGAAGGGACAATATCAATCACTGTGACATTGTGTTGTTTAATTGCTGCTAACAACGCTCTAGGGTCTTTTCTCTGTTCGGAATTCGCTATTTTCACAGTCGCCCCTTGAGCTAGCGGTACCATGAGTTGTCTGACCGAAGATGAGAATGCAATTGATGCCGTATGTAAATATATATCTTCTGCTACGATTTCCAGCGATCGCCCCATTCCTTGCGCGTAATGACACAAGTTAGCGTGGGTAACTTGAACCCCCTTAGGCTTTCCAGTAGAGCCAGAAGTATATATGACGTAGGCTAAGTTGTCAGGTGTTGTTGTCAGGTGTAAATTTTCTTCTGAATGTTGAGCAATAGAATGCCAATCTTTATCAAAGCAAACGACCTGTGCTGTGTGTTCTGGTAGTTCTGAAATCAGTGATTCCTGAGTCAATAAAACCAAAGGTTGAGAATTCTGCAACATGAATGCCGAACGCTCTTTAGGATAGGATGGGTCTAAAGGTACGTAAGCCCCACCCGCTTTGAGAATCCCCAATAGCCCAACCACCATATCTAGAGAACGTTCTACACAGATACCTACTAGTACTTCTGAACCAACACCTAAAGTTCTCAAATAATGCGCTAATTGGTTAGCGCGAGAATTCAACTGTTGGTAAGTGAGTCGGTGATCTTCAAATACCAATGCTATTGCATCTGGTTTGCGTTGCACTAGTTGTTCAAACAATTCATGGATACATTTATCTGTGGGATAGTCAGCTTGGGTTTGGTTCCACTCCACAAGCAACTGGTGATGTTCGGTTGGTGTCAGTAATGGTATCTGACTAATGTGTTGTTTTGGGCTTTCGACAATCCCCTCCAGTAATCTCTGGAAATGTCCACTCATGCGGCTAATGGTAGATTCATCAAAGAGGTCAGTGCTGTATTCCCAAACCCCCTGTAGCCCTTGTTCTGTTTCCGACATTGACAGTGTCAAATCAAGTTTGGAGGAAACGTTCTCTATCTCAAATGGTTTTAAAGTTAGTCCCGGTAACTCCAATGCTTGTTTTAGTGAATTTTGCCAAACAAACATGACCTGGAACAAAGGGTGATATGAAAGCGATCGCTCTAGTTGTAGTTCTTCTATCAGCGTGTCAATGGGTAAATCTTGATGGGCGTAGGCGGACTTTGTGACTGAGCGCACTCTTTCCAAGAGTTCCCGAAAACTGGGGTTTCCAGACATATCAGTACGAAATACCAGCGTATTGATAAAAAATTCATTTAGCCGATCTATCTCCTGCAAATTTCGACCTGTAACTGGAGAACCAACTAAGATATCTTGTTGTCCGCTATAGCGATACAGCAGGATTTGGAACGTTGTCAATAATGTCATGAACAACGTTACACCTTCTTGGTGCGACAATTGAGAAAGCGCTGTAGATAAACTCTGGGGTAATATAAACGATTGATTTGTACTCCGGGAAGTCTGCACTGGAGGTCTTGGTCTATCTACAGGTAATTCCAGTACCGGATTTGTACCAGCTAGCTGCTGTTTCCAATAATTAAGTTGGTTTTCTAGTACCTGTCTTTTAACATCAACATTTTTCTTGATATCTGGCTCCAGTAAAGCCCTTTTGAATACTGAGAAAGTAGTTATGTTTTTGCTGGTACCTGTCATTCTTTTCCTCCGTATTCTCTGCTTGACTTAGGGCTTGTATTTTTGCTGCTCTTAATTTTTGGGAAAAATGATAATAATTGTAGATTAGCACCCATTTAAGTAAGGCTTTGAGCCGTAAGAATAAAAAATTTACTGACCTAGTCAGATTCTATTATTTATGCTTATTTAAGTTAAAAACTCTTATAATTTTAAGTTAATTAAACTAACGATTGTAGATACCTTTAAAAACCTTAGTAGGATATCTCGACTGTTTGCCCTTACATCTTTTCCATCAGATTTCTAGTGTACTCATCCTCTCAAGTCTGTTGGTATCTACTGAAAATTCTTTCTTAATTTGAACTACAGATATGATATGTTATTTTTCTCTCATCATACTTTTTTACATTTTATTTATCTTGTAACATTACAAATCTTCTGAAGATTATATGATTGTGTAAATACTCCTTAAGATAGATTACAAATTAAGCCGCATTCAATAGGTACAAATAATGCAAGTAATTGATTTACATTTTGATTTGTCGTACTAGTGTAGCAACTTTTAAGGAAATACCTCTAGTACTACAACAAGACTGTGATGAAGCTATGAAGGATGTAGATGCTGGTTGCAAAAAAGGTGACGGCTGAAAAACAGGTAGAACACAGGTTCACCATTCCAACCAAATTGAAATGCTCGTTGTAATACTAGCACTCGTAAGGTTGTTTATTCTCTTCCCATTTTTTAATAGACGTACGGAGTCTGTGTACTGCGGAGTGAGTAAGTTCGTACGCCACTTCCTTAAAATTCCACGTCTGTAAGTATCTAGTGCAGCACGGCAAAAATAACTATCCAGTTAAAATGAAGCCGAAAGACTTATGGGATAAGCATTTCTATTTCTGAATTCTGAATTCTGAATTCTTGTACTAGTTCCTATGTTGAACCGGAAAACTTGAATCTGATAAGATTTTCAAGGCAAAGAGATTGAAAAGCGGGACTGTCCATCACCATGTCTACACCTGCAATTGACGCAAATGATGCAGCAGCTATTAAAGCAGAGCAAGAAGGGGTTGCAGTATGCGATCGCACCCATTGGGGACGTATCCAAGTTTCTGATGACGATCGTCTTCGCTTCTTACACAACCAAAGTACTAACAATATCCAAGAACTCAAGCCGGGACAAGGGCGCGACACAGTGATGGTCACTTCCACCGCCCGTACCATTGACTTAATCACAGCATACATCTTAGAAGATTCCGTGTTATTGCTGGTTTCGCCTCAGCGTCGTGAGTATTTGATGCAATGGTTAGACCGCTATATCTTTTTTGCTGATAAGGTACAATTGACAGACATCACAAACGAAACCGCTGCTTTTAGTTTGATTGGACCGGGAAGTGATACGATCGCCCAAAAGCTAGGAGCCGATTTAATTATCGGTCAACCTTACGGAAACCACATCTTAATCCCCACTCCTGAAGGAGAAATGAGAGTCGCTGTTGGTAGTGGTTTGGCTTTACCTGGATATACCTTAATTCTGCCATCCGCCAACAAAGAAAAGGTTTGGAGTCAGATTCTTGAAGCAGGCGCAGTACCCATGAGCGATCGCGCCTGGAATATGTTGCGAATATTACAAGGAAGACCTACCCCAGACCGAGAACTTACTGAAGACTACAACCCTCTAGAAGTTGGTTTGTGGCAGACTATTTCCTTGAACAAAGGTTGCTACATAGGTCAAGAAACCATCGCACGGCTAAACACCTATAAAGGTGTAAAACAGCACCTTTGGGGGATTCGCCTAAATGCTGCTGTAGAACCAGGAAGCACAATCACCGTTGGGGAAGAAAAAGTTGGTACACTCACCAGCTATACAGAAACCATTGACGGTCACTTTGGGCTTGGCTACATTCGCACTAAGGCTGGTGGTGCTGGTCTAAAAGTCCAGGTAGGAGATGTCGAGGGTGAAATAGTCGAGATACCTTTTGTTTCTCACGAGTATCCAAAGGAGCCATGAGTCAACATAATTTAGATACAACATCACGAGCAGCCTTTTGTCCGGCGCGGATAGCACCCTCAATATAATTAACCCAAACACTAGAACGTTCTGTTCCAGCCCAATGAATTCGATCCACCGGACTATTAAGAACAGGACCAGCCGTTGTCAACAAACCAGGTGGTAATGCAGAAATACATCCTCCTGTCAAGACTTCGCTGTTCCAATCAAACTCCACAAATTCAACAGGTTGTGCTGTAGCTTCCCCAAATGTCTCTCGCAAAAATTCTAAACAAATCTTTTTGCGTTCTGAATCAGATAATTGCCCATACTCAGGAGCTAACAACCCCACAATAACACCCTTGCTGCCATTTTCTGGTGAAATGTCGATCGCCTCAATTTTGCGATCAATACAGAGAAAATGACCACTGGTGATTTGACCTTGCCATAATGGTTTTTCATAGATAGCGTGAAATTTAACCCAACTCATAGTTTCCCAACCTGCTATGAGTTGACAGTGATTTTCCGGAAGAAGAGGGTTAAATTTAATACGAGCAACTGTTTTAGGCATGATAGCGATTATGACTTGTTGGGCGTAAATAATTCCACGTCCCGAAACAAGTTGAACAAGGGAACCATCGTAACCCGATATTTCTGTAACCGGTGCATTCAACCAAACCCTATCCCCCAAACGTTCTGCTATATTTAAGGAAATTTGTTGTGTCCCCCCAACAAAGCTCAAATCTTCCGCAGTTTCCAACAAATCGTGAAATCCGGCTGTATGGACAAAATGAAGCATCCATAAAAGAGAAACTTTCTCAGGAGCGCCACTCAGAATTTGACGGACACACCCCTCAAACCAAGCCCTTGCTTCATCAGTCTTTGTGTTCTGCTCAATCCAAGCAGCCATTGTGGTAGAGTCGAGAGCGATCGCATCCGGTGCTTCCCAAGGGGCTTCCACCGGAACAGTAAGACACAAAGCTTCAAACTTCGCCATTGCTTGAGCAAAATCTTGTTGAGCAATTTCTGATTGAGAAGTTGGATCTGCTTCCAGCATTGTCCATTGCTGGCGAAAACCATAGATTGTATTTCCTTCAAACTTACCCCTCTTTGTAGAAACTCCCATTTCTTCAGCAAGAGCAAGTAAAGCGGTTTGAGTCGGGCTAGCCCAAGTACCCCCTCGTTCAACATAACCTCCTGAAACAAGAGAATGATTAAGGGTACGTCCACCCACTCGTGAATTAGCTTCTAGCACCACCAGAGATTCTATACCTAACTTGTGCAATTCCCAAGCAGCACTTAAACCGGAAATACCCGCACCTACGATCGCTATTTCTACAGCTTGGGTTTGGGGGGGTAAGCTAAAGTCCTGTGTTTCTCTCATATTATTAAGGAATAATAGTGTCTTCTTCGCTACTCCATTTTTTACCCTGACAAAATTCATCAACCCAATCAGCTAGATGGCGGATTCTTTTTGGAGGTGGGAAGTTCAGCTTGGCTTTCAGGTTTTTCTTTAATGTTGTCACCCACGTATCTTTGTTTTCCACATCTGTAACAAGGGAAAAATGTGGTGTATTACGGTTCGCCACCGCACTATCAATAACTGCAACCATTGACAAAGGTCTGCTTTTGCTATCCATCTCATAAGTGGAAAGTGGAGCCAATGACGCGGGTTGGCTTTTATTGTCCATCTGTGTAGAAAGAGCACCGGAACGAAAGGGGTAACTTTTGCTTTCCACCTCCGAGGAAAGCAATGCTAGTAATGATACGGGTTGACTTTTGCTTTCTATTGGTACAGTAGCAACTGCAACAGACGATACTGAGTGGCTTCTACTTTCTATATCTCCTCCAATAAATGCTATCGGTGCAGATATATTTTTGCTTTCTAGTGTGGGAGTAGCAATTGCAACAGACGGTATAGATTGATTTTCCTGTTCAGGAGCATCTACACTGAGATTAATAGGATTGTGATACTCCGGTAGGGGCGACTCATTTAAGTGGACATCGCTTAGAGGTAAAAATTCGTGAGTTCCCTCTGATAACAATTCAGTATTTTGTTGTACATCGGTAGCCGTTACAGTTGGTGACAAAGCCATCTCCTCTGTGAAGGCTTCTTGCAAAATCTCGTTAGAAATCTGGTTAGTAACTACGGAATCAGTTTCTTGTAATACATATAACTCTTCCTCTATGTTAAAATTTAAACCCAAAGCGGCAACAATTTCATCAGGATTACTATTCAGTTCCACAATAAACGGAAGAATTTGTTCAAGCTGGGGTTCTAGAGCAGATACAGTTGCCAATATAAACCCAGAGGAAGGACGGCGAACACCATCATACGTTCCCCAAACTCGAACTTTAACCAGCCAGGAATGATTTTTAGAGTAGTAATTTATCCACTTCAGTTTCAACGACTGGCGTATTTGCTGAATATTCATAAAATTTTACGCTTGCCTAACATTCTCCCCTACCAGAAGAATACTAAATTTCATTGACCTTGACGTAAATGTTGTTCTACAACCAACGGTACTTCATTAGGGCGAACGCTTCTATACCAAACCATATCGGGTAATATCAGCACCATTGGTCCATTACCACATTGTCCTAAACAGCCACTACCCATTACCGTTACTCCTGGAACTCGCAACGCTTCAAATGCTTCGAGTACCTTCTTAGCACCTTGCTTGCGACAAGTGCGGTTTTGACAGACTCGAACACACTGAGGAGAATCAGAGGATGGTGTTGCTAAGAAGTTATCTGGCTGAGATACGCTGTTCATGTTTTGATAGTGGATAGTGGTTAGGGGATAGTGGATAGTGGTTAGGGGATAGGGGATAGTGGTTAGGGGATAGTGGATAGTGGATAGTGGTTAGTGGTTAGTGGTTAGTAGCAAAAACAACTAACAACTAACAACCAACAACTAACAACCAACAACCAACAACCAACAACTAACAACCAACAACTAACAACTATCCACTAACAACTATCTACTCTTGTAAAAGCCCCTTCGATTCAAGCCATTCACGGTTGAATATACGTGATTGATAACGAGAACCACTGTCACATAAAATGGTGACAATGGTGTGTCCCGGTCCCATTTGTTTTGCGAGAGCAACAGCTGCTCCAACATTAATGCCCGTGGAACCACCCATAAACAAGCCTTCTTTCCACAGCAATTGGTATACTACCCGTAAGGCTTCTTTGTCATCAATTTGGATGGCATCATCGACTGGTGCTCCTTCCATGTTAGCGGTAATGCGGCTATTGCCTATCCCCTCAGTGATAGAATTACCTTCAATCTTGATTTCGCCTGTCTTGAGATAGCTGTATAATCCACTACCCATTGGGTCGGCAACCACACATTTGATAGCAGGATTTTTTTCCTTCAAGTACATGGATACACCTGCAAAGGTACCACCAGTTCCTGTTGCAGCTACCCAACCATCAACTTTACCGTCTGTCTGTTCCCAAATTTCTGGTCCTGTGGTTTCGTAGTGAGCGTGGCGGTTGGCTAAATTGTCAAACTGATTTGCCCAAATAGCGTTTTCCATCTCTGAAGCTATTCTGCCAGAGAGTTTGACGTAGTTGTTGGGGTCTTTATAGGGGACAGCGGGAACCGGACGAACTTCTGCTCCTAATGCTCTCAAAGCATCCATTTTTTCTTGAGATTGAGTTTCAGGAATGATGATGAGGCATTTATAACCTTTAGCGTTGCAGATATGCGCTAATCCAATACCAGTATTACCCGCAGTTCCTTCTACGACTGTTCCACCGGGTTTGAGTAAGCCTTTTTCTTGAGCATCTTGGATAATATAGAGAGCAGCTCTATCTTTAACAGAGCCACCAGGGTTGAGAAATTCTGCTTTTGCTAAAATTTCGCAACCAGTTTCTTCACTAAAGCTGTTTAAGCGAATCAGTGGTGTGTTTCCTACAGTACCTACAAAGCCGTTTTTAATATCCATCTTGAATTAACCTATGTTCTGTTAGTAAAGCCTTTTTGACTTTATACTGATCGTCGAAACCCATTTAATATAAGATTACGCAATTCTTGATCGCACTCAAAGATTTTCCACATTTACCTAAAATCGCTTTAAAGTGCTCATCCTCTAGATAAACAGCCGTTTTTTTGGATGAATCACTAATTTATATAAATTTATGGGTCAAGATTTACAAAACAAACTCCTACACCCCACACTCTATACCCTACCCAATATCGCCTCATATGAAAAAAGCGATCGCACAACAAATTAAAATCGGGCTAGGGGTTGCACTGGCGCGGCTAGTCGTTAATACAGTAGTATCCTACCGCAATATCCAGAGAATTATTGAAAATTCGAGCGAATGGGGGGACAAGTAGCGGCTAATTCTTATTTAGTTAAACCTGTGGGTCTAACAGCATTGGTGGAAGTGATACAATCTCTGAATTTATACTGGCTATTGCTCAACGAAAAACCAGAAGTGCAGCATTATTAGGAGTATTTTAAGAAGTGTGTTTTCAATAATCTGGCGACTGCAAGTTTTTGTCACACAGACAAAATTTACATTAAGATACAAACCATTTGTTTCTGTGTCATTGACTTCCAGCCACCTGAGACTTCGTTGTTTCTCAAGTTACGCCCTAATGCTGCATCTTCTCACAATTGACGATGACCAGAACGATCTACTACTCATTGCTCGCGAACTTCATCGTGAATTCGCTGATATTAACATCACGCAAGTTACAAATATCATCGACCTCGAACAAGTACTGAATGCAAAACGCCCCGATTTAGTGATTACAGACTATCAACTGCGATGGAGCAATGGTATAGCTGTTCTTCAAGAGGTAAAATCCCGCTATCCTAATTGTCCGGTCATCATGTTTACCAACACTGGTAGCGAGGAAGTGGCGGTGGAAGCCATGAAAACCGGGGTAGATGATTACATTATCAAATCGCCCCGTCACTTTGTCCGCTTAACAGTGGCTGTACGTTCTGCATTAGAGCGAGTTGCGGCGCATCGACAGATTGTAAGGTTAGAAAATCGTTTGCAGTTTCTTCTCGATCAATTAAATCTTGGTGTTTTCCGTGCTACCACAGACGGTCGTTTGCTAGAGTTTAATAAAGCCTTTGCCCGACTTTTAGGACTAAAGGTATCACAAGTAGAGATAGGAAGAGATTTAAGTCAACTTTTTTGGAGTACAGACACACCTACGGTTTTTACTAACCAAAGTCGTGAAATTGAATTTTCTCTGACTGACAGGGAGATAAGATGGCTGTTGCTCAACCAAACTCTGAATACTACCGATGATGAAACTTACATTTTTGGATTGTTAGAGGATATTACCGAACGCAAGCACACAGAAAATGAATTGCGTCAACTAAATGAAATGTTAGAAACGCGGGTTAGGGAACGTACTGCGGAACTAGAGGAAGTTAATGATTCCTTAAAGGAATTTGCTTATGTTATCTCTCACGATCTCCGTGCGCCCTTACGTAGTATCCAAGGTTTTGCCCAAGCTTTACAAGCTGATTACCCCAATCAACTAGATAGAAGAGCCCAAGAGTATCTCCATCGAATTATTTTAGCTTCAGATAAGTTGAACACTCTCATTGGGGATTTGTTAAACTACAGCCAATTGAGCCGTGCTAGATTGCAGTTGGAACCTGTCAATTTGAGTGAGGTTTTATCTGAGGCTATAAACCAACTTACAGCAGAACTACAGACAACACATACTCAAATTACGGTAATTGAACCTTTACCTATGGTGATGGGGAATCCTAGCATTTTACTACAAGTTTTGATAAATTTACTTTCTAATGCAGTTAAGTTTGTTGAATCGGGAAAACAACCACAAGTCTGTATTTATACACATTCTCTAGGTGAAACCGTACGCTTGTGGGTAGAAGATAATGGTATCGGTGTTCCTCTCGAACGACAAGGACAAATCTTTGGTGTTTTCGAGCGCTTGCACGGTGAAGAAACGTATCCTGGTATTGGTATGGGTTTGGCTATCGTTCGTAAAGCTGTAGAACGTATGGGAGGTATGGTAGGAGTGGAATCGCAAGTTGGTCGGGGAAGTCGCTTTTGGATAAGTTTACAAAAGTATGATGTATAAAAAAAATATCTGTATGGCATTCCAGCATTCCTACATGAATTGTGAAGATTGCAAGGCTACAGAAACCCGGTATCTTGGAGATACCGGGTTTCTCACTTTTCATGAATAATTTAGAGGATGTGTGAAAAGTCCTTTCATCAGTAGCAATCATATTCAATATCCCCCTAAATCCCCCTTAAAAAGGGGGACCGTTAGAGTATTTTCCCCCCTTTTTAAGCTACGGTGTACACAGAAGTCCTAAAATCCTTGCTTGGCAAGACAAAAGCCTTAGTAGGTAACGTTTTGAGTTGAGCCTATTGATTCTCAATAGTGCTAGCTTATTGATAGAGGTTGAACGGAAAATTAAGGACTTCAAAAAACCATTTTCCGTTCTTTTCCGTCCATTTGATTCCCTATTGATTCCCTACTCGACTTGTGTGTACACCGTAGCCTTTTTAAGGGGGGCTAGGGGGGATCATTAAGTGCCTAAAATCATAGCCAACCACTTTTCAAACAACCTCTTAGGATATATCCTTGACTTTTCGTGATTCCAACCACAAAGGAATGGCGATCGCAGCTGCCAAAATCAGTAGGGCGGCGATCGCAAATTGACTTACCCAAGCAACCAGTTGTTCTAGGGATATAATCCTTCCAGCAAAGAAAGCCAGTGTCACCATTACACCAGCCCAAGTCATTGCTCCGGCTAAATTGTACAGAAAGAATTTCCCAAAAGGCATTTCAACTATACCAGCGAGTGGAGCCGCAAAAATTCGCAATAATGCAAAAAATCTGCCGAAAAAGACAGCTTTTGCCGCATTTTCACTAAACTGTTCTTTTATCCCCAATATTCTAGCTTCTGAAATTCTGAATAAACTAGCAAAACGTGTCAGCAAAGACCAGCCACCAATTCTACCAAGCCAGTAACCGCAGGTCCCACCAAGCACTGCTCCCGCAGCGGCGTCACCGAGAACTATCCAATAGTTTAATTCCTTACTACCTGCTAGAAACCCACCAACTATGGTAACAGTTTCTCCTGGTAGGGGAACGCCCAAATTTTCCAGCAATATTCCCAAAAAAATTGCCCAGTATCCATATTCATGAGCAATCCTCTGGATATTTTCCAGGGATACGAACTCAAGAGACATCCAGCACCGTCACCTTTACAAATTTTTACCTTTCCTCTATCTTGTCTTGTTCTTTGGCAAACTGTCAATTGAATGGAATGAGAAACATGGGGTGTGGGGTGTAGGGTGTGGGGTGTGGGGTTGCAACCCTGCCAATGGGGGGTTCTCAAGGAATGATGAAGAACTAATGAATAGATAAAAAGGTATTAATACTATTGATTTTTGCTTATTGTTTATGTTTCGTATATCACAAACATATATTTGCTGAAGTATAACAGGTTTTTTTTACAAAAAATTTATAGGAACTTGATAAAATTGTAAAAATATTGTAAAAGATACGGTTGATACCGAAATTAGCAAATGGTTATGCCTATAGTGGTGAGAGTAACGACAAATTATACGGCATAGATACTGAAAACATCTATCTTAGCCAAGTGGCTGTAAGTCCCAAAATCCGGGGATGAACTTACTGTTGTGGCGGGTAGAGGTAAAGCGGTTTCTGTGTCTGTTTTGTGCTTTTTTGTAAAGTTTTTCAACACCCAGTGAAATTCATGACTATGACTACAGACTGCCAAGTAATTTTGTTCAAGCCTGAAGGAAGAATTGATTTGCAAGGTGGTATCGCTCTCAGCGAACAAATGGCTTCTGTCATTCCTCAGCACAATCAACTCTGGGTTATTGACCTAGCAAAGGTCGATTTCATGGATAGTGCTGGGCTAGTTTCCTTGGTGAAAGGATTGAAAGCTGCTCATCAAAGTGGTTGTCGTTTGGTTCTTTGTAACGTGCATGCACCTGTACGTCTCATTTTAGAACTCACCCACCTTGATTCGGTCTTTGAAATCTTTAACACTTATGACGAAATTTTTACCGATATTAAAACAGAGGAGAGCTTAGTTATTGTCAACTGATTGAAAAAAGATGATGTTTCTGGAAATCACACTGTATTAAATCAAGCTAAAGGTGGTGCTGACGAAAGATTGCAGGAGACTATGTTCCATTTATATAGGTGCTGAAGATAAGCATCTATTTGGTGGAAGTGTTGATAGTCAATCAAGTTAAAACGTAGCAAATCAGATAACTTTTTCCCACGCAACTGCTCGGCTAGAGCGATCGCCCCTCTGTAGAGATATTCTTTAGAGGTAAGTACCACCGACAATCAAAATACAATTTCCGGGACAAAATATAGTCTCCTGCAACCGGGAAAAAGTTGGGAAGTTAGTTTTGCAACCAAGAACCATATACGCAGCAATGGCTTCAACAGCCACTGCTGAGGTCGTTCCCTTTAAAAAAACTCTCTTTATAACCTATAACATCCGCGTCACGGTGAGGAAATTCAATACTTCTTTCCTACCCAGGTCTTTCATTATAACAGCTTTAGGCATTTTGCGGAGAAATATTATTTTGAGGCGTTGCTACTCTAGGAAAATTTGGTAAATCTATACCACTATGGTTTGTGGTGCGAGTTTTCAACGCTAAGCGGTAACTTACGCTTTGCAGTTCTGCTTGAAGTTGACGATTTTCTCTTTGTAGCATTGCCACTCTTTCTCTAACTGGAGCCATACGCTCCTCAAATTTACGCCTGTAGATTTGAGGGAGTTCTTGTACGACTTGCTCGAGCATCCGACTGCGGTCTGTCAATTCTTGTACGGACTGTCGTAATTGATATATCTCCGCATCACGAGCTGATATTTGCTCTTGATAAAACGTCACTTGTTGTTCAACAGCTTGCAATTGCTCTCTCAGTTCTTGCACTTGGGTTAAATGACGGTCGGAGACTTCAGAAGTGGGCATAAAATTGGCATTGCCCTTGACGAGTCGGAAGAGCTCTTGAGACAGCTGCTGCACTAGTTGGTCGCGTAGCTGCAATTCTTGACGCAGCTTCGATACTTCTGCGGAGAGAGCTTGGATTGTAGAGGTATCAGTTTGGCTCACAGTAGCTTACAGCTCCGGTTAATAATCTTTGCCTATATGCTATTGCAGTAATCATAAATTTTATAGCAAGTAATAGTTAATGTAGCATTCTCAGAGAAATCGGCAAGAATCTATTAGCAAATTTTTTTTACTTTTTTTGAAGATGATGGTGGATAGATAGTTGTTAGTGGTTAGTTGTTAGTGGTTAGTTGTTAGTGGTTAGTTATTTTTACTACTACCGACTATCCACTATCCACTATCCACTATCCACTATCTACTATCCACTATCCACTATCCCTTATGCAGCTGGTGTAGCTGGTTCTACTTCTTGTGCCTCTTTTACCTCTTGCTTAATTGTGAGGTAACGAATCACTTCTTCGCTCAAACGCATAGCACGTTCGAGGATGGCGATCGCGCTTCCGGGTGCAGTGTAGTTCATTTGAATGTATACACCATCCCTTTGTCGATTGATTTCATAAGCAAGACGGCGCTTTCCACGGTTTTGGATTTCGATATTATCTGCTCCTTGTTCTCTGAGCAAGTTCTCATATTTGCCAATCGTCTGCTCTACCTGTTCGTCTGTTAGGTCGGGACGAAGGATGTACATTGTTTCGTAAACTATTTGCATTTTTCCATCTCCTTATGGACTATGTGGCTGCTGACTCCGTTTATGAACGTATTAAGCAGCAAGGTCATCTATGAGTGATAATGTTTTTCTTGAGATTAGGCTTTGCATTATACCACAGCTTAGCCCTTTAACTCCTAATACTGCTCGATTGGAAGTTATTCGTACTGTCAGAAACCCGCTTTCTCAAAGAAAGCGGGTTTGGTGTTCCGGCAATTTTTTACTATTGCTTTAACTCCAGCTTGCACTTAACTTAACACTCTGTTATATTCTACGTAGAATCTACGTAGGTTGTCAATGGGGACACGCAGGAAAAATTCAATCAGCCTGACTGTACAGGTTTCTCATGAAGAAAAGCAGATTTTGGAGAAATTCTGTCAAAAATTAGGAAGAAGCCAAACTGATGTTATTCGTGAATTGATTAGAAAACTTGAACAGGAGTAAACACGAGGGACTTTGTCGAGAAGTCGCGTGCAGAGTTTCGCGTTTCTCATCAAGTTCTATAATCTTACCAGTTTTTAATTATAACGATTAGCCAAGTCGCCACAATCGCGATAGTGCAGTGGTGGTTTGATTGCAACAGAGGATAATTAGCAAGGTTATGGCACAACGGTATGTGCGAGTCCAAAATCAAACAGGACAAATTTACTACGGTTTACTACAACTATCCTTTAAAGTACAGGTGTTAGACGCCCCTCCCTGGCTCTTAGGACAACCCACGGACTTGCTCTTGGAACCAGAAAGTTACCAAATTCTGGCTCCCTGCGCTCCTTCAAAAATTGTAGCCGTAGGAAAAAACTATGCAGAGCACGCAGCAGAAATGGGAACTGAGGTACCAAGCGAACCTCTCCTTTTTTTGAAGCCACCTACGTCAATCGTGGCTTCTCTCGAAGAAATTCATTATCCACCACAGACAAAAAGGGTAGATTATGAAGGAGAATTAGCCTTGATTATTGGCGATCGCACTTTTGATTGCACGCCTGAGGAGGCTGAAACCAAAATTTGGGGTTACACCATTGCTAACGATGTGACAGCGAGGGATTTGCAGAAAAAAGATGGTCAGTGGACCAGAGCTAAAGGCTTTGATACATTTTGTCCTTTAGGACCGTGGATTGTCCGAGAATTAACTCCGGGTGCTAGGTTGCAGACGTTTTTAAATGAAGAACCCACTCCAGTACAATCTGCTTCTGTCGATCAAATGGTATTTTCCCCTGATTTTCTGGTATCCTACATTAGTAAAGTTATGACACTGCTACCGGGGGATGTGGTACTTACGGGTACACCTCCAGGTGTAGGTCCATTGTATCCAGGCGATCGCATTCGTGTGGAGATAGAAGGTATTGGTCGCCTAGAAAACACTGTAGCACTTAGGCAGACTGTAGCCAGCATAATCGTTAATAGCTAGGGCATATTTTCAGAAATTTTGCATTCCCATCATCTACCCATTACTTCCAACCCACGCAAGATTCAATTTCGTGGGTATTGCTTATAAAAATATAGAGGTTTGTCACCGCTACCAGCCCAAATTAATAGAGAAATAAGAACTACAGATTACTAAGAAAATATTAATTAGTTTGGGTTTTAATCACGAGTTCCTGAGTAAGCCGCTTGCGAAATCACAGGAATTTCGGCGTAAACTCCTCTAATTGCCTGAACAATACTGTATACAGATGCTGCTACGACTGCGAGGAATATGACAGTATATAAAACTCCTCCAAGCAGAGGTATAGATAATGCCGTACCTTGCTGTGCAATACCCACAAGTTCCAAAACTGCTTGGCACAGACTAGCAAAAATACCTAGTAAAAGAGCCTGTAATGTATGGAAGCGGATAAAGTGGGCAATTTTTTCGTTTCTAACAACAAGAAGGTACAAAGCAAAGAAAATAGCCAATCCGATAAATGAGCCGATTAACGGTATGGATTGACCTAAAAAAGCATAAAGCGCCATAAAGGGAACAAGAGGCAAAAACAGAAATTGTAAAAAGGGGATCTGTTGAAATAATAACAATCCAAACCCATAAACTTGAATTAAAGGCAGAATGTATGGCAAGCAAGACAAAAGACGATGCTGCATTGTAGTGCGTCCGCGCCAAACCATTGTCAGTTCTCCAGTGTAAAAAATGAATAATCCTTAAGACAAGGATAGCGCACTTCGCACTTCTCAGTTATCAGTCATGAGAGCTTGACGGTTGAGCTATTCAATGTTGGCGATACGAAAACCCATTAGGCACTCATACTGGTCTGGCTGTTGTTCAGTAAGTTTACGGATAGCATGACCACATCTGAGTTGACCTTGACGCCAACGAGGTTGACCGTGTCCGTCAGCCAGCAAACAAGATTGGCAAACCTGTTGAGGGGCCAAGATTTGATTTTCCGTAACGATGACTAGCATTTCTTGCCTCCATATGAGTGTAGGGTGTGGTGTGGTGTGTTTTATCTTATACTCTACTTTTTGGATCGACCAATCAAAATTCAGTAAACTTTATTTATTATTGTAGAATGATGAACTACTTACATAGTAAAAACTAATACATAAATTAATTTTGACTCCACAAAAACAAGCAACTGTGGTGCATACTGATATTAAGTAAAGGCGTTATGATAAAGAACGCACTTATTGGCTTATATGAAGATAAGTCGGGCGGCATTTGTTCATGCCGAGAGTTGTCTAATTTCCATAAGGATAGCTGACGTGTCTTTTGATAATTCCGATTTTCTTGCCTCTACTGACCCTGCTGTTGCAGAGTTAATCAACCAAGAACTCCAACGTCAACGCGACCACTTGGAGTTGATCGCTAGTGAAAACTTCACCTCCGCCGCAGTACTCGCTGCCCAAGGTTCGGTACTAACCAATAAGTATGCTGAGGGATTACCTGGTAAACGCTACTACGGTGGTTGTGAGTTTATTGACAAAATTGAGCTTCTAGCAATTGAACGGGCAAAACAATTGTTTGGTGCTGCTCATGCTAACGTACAACCTCATTCTGGCGCACAAGCTAACTTTGCAGTGTTTTTAACACTGTTAGAACCAGGGGATAAATTCATGGGGATGGATTTGTCTCATGGAGGACACTTGACTCACGGTTCTCCTGTAAACGTATCAGGGAAATGGTTTCAAGCTTGTCACTATGGCGTTAGCCAGGAAACAGAGGAATTAGACTACGAGCAAATTCGGGAGCTGGCGCTTAGGGAGCGTCCAAAGCTTCTCATTTGTGGTTACTCAGCCTATTCCCGTATCATCGATTTTCAAAAATTCCGCAGCATCGCTGATGAAGTAGGTGCATACTTGCTAGCAGATATAGCTCATATTGCTGGTTTAGTTGCAACTGGTCATCACCCAAACCCAATTCCTTATTGTGATGTTGTCACAACAACCACTCACAAAACCCTACGGGGTCCGAGGGGTGGTTTAATTTTAACCCGTGACCCAGAACTGGGTAAAAAGCTAGATAAATCAGTTTTTCCTGGTACTCAGGGCGGTCCATTAGAACACGTCATTGCAGGTAAAGCCGTCGCTTTTGGCGAAGCTCTTAAGCCAGAGTTTAAAACATATTCTGCCCAAGTGATTGACAATGCTCGTGCTTTGGCAACCCAACTCCAAAATCGAGGCTTAAAGTTAGTATCTAATGGCACGGACAACCATTTGATGCTGGTTGATTTGCGGTCTATTGGTATGACCGGGAAACAAGCAGATCAATTGGTTAGTGGTGTTCATATTACCGCTAATAAGAATACCGTTCCATTTGACCCAGAGTCACCTTTTGTGACTAGCGGTCTGCGCTTGGGTTCCCCAGCAATGACGACAAGAGGTATGGGAGTAGTAGAATTTACAGAAATTGGCAACATTATTGCCGATCGCCTGCTAAATCCAGACTCTAATGATGTCACAGAAGATTGTCTGCGACGTGTTAAAACGTTGTGCGATCGCTTCCCCTTGTACCCTCATTTAGAGATTCCGGTACCGGCTCTAGCATAAGGGTGTAGGGTGTAGGGTGTAGGGAAAGATTTGAAAAGTGGTTGGCTGTAATTTCAAGCACTGGTTGATCCCCCCTAGCCCCCCTTAAAAAGGGGGGAAAATCTCTAATGGTCCCCCTTTTTAAGGGGGATTTAGGGGGATATGAAATGTGTATGCTACTGACGAGAGGACTTTTAAAACATCCTCTTACACCCCTAAGATAGTTAGAAGTTATGAGTTAGGAGTTATCAATTAAAATTCCTAACTTATAACTTTTGTTGTATCCATTCAAATCTGTTAATTTAAAATCCAAGATATAAAAATCTCGTACTGATAAAAATCTGAAGTGTAGTAGATATTATGTAGACAAAGTCTTGATGGATTTTTGTCATCAAACCTAATTTAAATTGAGTATACAGATGCCTGCTCAGATTTATCATCTGCTTGCCTTCCTTGTTGCTGCTGTAGTCGTTCTCTGGACTACACCAGACGTAAGAAATATAGGTATCAGAAGTGGACGCTTAGATAAACCGAGCGAGCGAAAAGTCCATCAGCGCCCAATGGTGCGCCTTGGCGGAGTTTCTATATTCGCAGGTACTGTTATCTCCCTATTCATTGTTTGGTGCTTGGGGGGATTTGGAATTCTCCCAGCTGAAAAAGAGTGGCAAATTTGGGGAGTTATTCTTGGTGGTGTGGGCTTTTTTCTCATTGGTTTAGCCGATGATTTATTAAACCTGTCTCCCTTTACACGCTTAGTGATGCAAATAATAGTAGCAGCTGGTGCATGGAGAGCAGGGGTAAGTATTGATTTCTTAAGCATTCCTACAGGTGGATTAATTCACCTAGGATGGTGGAGTTTACCTATCACAATCTTTTGGTTAGTGGGAATGGTAAATGCTATTAACTGGATTGACGGTTTAGATGGTTTAGCTGCTGGGGTATCCGGGATTGCATCTGTGGTAATATTAGTGGTTGCCTTATTTATGCAGCAACCCGCCGCCGCCTTGATAGCAGCTGCACTGGCTGGTGCATCCCTGGGTTTCTTACGTTACAACTTTAACCCCGCGCAAATCTTTATGGGAGATGGGGGTGCTTATTTTATGGGATTTACCCTTGCAGCTGTTGGCGTTGTGGGTTTGGTCAAAACAGCTGCAACTGCAGTTTTATTACCTTTCATTATTTTGGCAGTCCCAATTGTAGATATGTCAGCAGTGATTTTTACCCGTCTCCGACAGGGAAAATCACCCTTTATTGCTGATAAAACCCATTTGCATCACAGACTACTTCAGGCTGGTTTGTCTCACAGACTAACTGTACTATTTATCTACTCTTTAACTCTATGGGTAGGGAGTTTAGCATTGGCTTTTGCTGGTGTACCCAGTGGTATCATTTACGCTTGTAGTGCAACCTCCTTATTGATTTACACAAGCTGGAAAGTTTGGACCAAAGCTCGACCCAGAATGATTAGCAAGTAGGGGCGAACGGTTGTTCGCCCAATGGAACGGTTGTTCGCCCCTACAGAAGTTAAAATTAGTGAGTTGTTAGTCGTTAATAGTTAGTAGAAACTACAACTAACCACTAACAACTAACCACTAACTACAATAAATCTTATGAGCGCAGAAATTATTTGTGTAGGGACTGAACTGCTATTAGGAGATATTCTTAATAGTAATTCTCAATACCTGGCACAGCAATTAGCTATGTTGGGAATTCCCCATTACTACCAAAGCGTGGTTGGAGATAACCCAGGACGGATAAAGCAAGTTATTGAAATTGCTACTCAGCGATCGCAAATTCTCATTTTTACAGGAGGACTTGGTCCCACACCAGATGACCTTACTTGTGAAACTATTGCTGATTTTTTTGGCGTTCCTTTAGTAGAACGTCCAGATATTCTTGAAGATATTACCCGAAAATACTCTCAACGCGGACGGGTTATGACTCCCAGTAACCGTAAGCAAGCTTTGATACCTCAAGGTGCAGAAATTTTACCAAATCCCACAGGAACAGCACCCGGTATTATTTGGCAACCCCTTCCCAATGTAACAATTTTTACTTTTCCCGGTGTACCTAGCGAGATGCAAAGGATGTGGGAAGAAACGGCGGTCCCTTATCTTAAAAGTCAAGGTTGGGGGAAAGAGATTATTTACAGTCGGATGTTGAAGTTTTGGGGGATTGCAGAATCAGCATTGGCAGAGAAAGTTTCTGCTTATCTCAACTTGCCCAATCCAACAGTAGCACCTTATGCTAGCAAGGGAGAAGTTAAGTTACGAGTTTCTGCAAAAGCAGTTTCGGAATCACAAGCACGGGAGTTAATTGCACCCGTTGAAAAACAAATTGTAGAAATTGCTGGATTGGATTATTATGGTGCTGATAATGACACCCTTGCCTCAGTCGTTGGTCAGCTGTTACGTAGTGCTGGAGAAACCCTAGCAGTTGCTGAATCTTGTACGGGTGGGGGATTGGGACAAATGTTGACGGAAATTTCTGGTAGTTCTGAATACTTCTGGGGTGGGGTTATTTCTTATGATAATTCCGTGAAGGAAAAGCTTTTGGGTGTAAGTTCAGAAGATTTGGCTAAGTTTGGGGCGGTGAGTTCTGTTGTCGCTGAACAAATGGCTGTGGGAGTGCGATCGCGTCTTGGAACTTCTTGGGGACTGAGTATCACGGGTATTGCGGGACCAACGGGTGGTACGGACACTAAGCCTGTGGGATTAGTTTATATCGGTTTAGCGGAACCAAACGGGGAAGTAGAAAGTTTTGAATATCGTTTTGGTGCGACGCGGGGACGTTCTTTAATTCGTCATGTCAGTGCTTGTACCGCCTTGGATAATTTGCGACGAAAGTTATTGAGCCTTTAGTGGTTCGCCACATTAGTTTGGAGGGGGATTAAAAAACCACAAAGACGCAAAGAGCGCAAAGTTAAGAGTTTTGATGAGAGCAATATAACTTAACTTAAGAATGATGTTGTCTGGCTTTAATAACAGGGGTTTCTGATTCTGGAATTCCCTTCAGGTCAATAGAGCCACAACCAAATTCAAAACAATCCTCATAAGATTTACCAGCACCTAAGGCGTCATAAAATCCAACAGCAAAATCAATTGCAGCTTTGTCTCCAATGGCTCGATTCATCCCAATGACATAATCTATATATTTGTGAATAGCTTCGGCTTGATTTTCTGAGTAACACGCGTTCAGTAAGACACACTCAATATTATTCTGAAATGCTTTAAATAGCCTTGCGAGAGATTCTGTGCTGACCAGTTGTACTTGTCCAGAATTATTCTCAAGTACTAAACCAGCACTTCCTGAACCATGTCCACTAAAATGAACAATAGTAGGTTGATGATCCAACAGCGATCGCCTTAGATCATCAACTCTTACCGCCCCTTGAGTAACAATTTCAAATTGCTCTCGATTTTTTGAACGTTTTAGCGCAGCCTGTATTTCCCGTATTTCTTCATCTAAGCGTAGTTGATTTGTATCTATTGGATTTACCGATAAGATTAAAATTTTCTTGACCGTACTACTTAATAATGATTTTGTATTTGATTGTGGGAAAAACGTCTCAACTAAAATGTTAACTAATGGATGGTTCACGGCTGCTTTAAAAGCTTCCATTCCAAATTGATTCAGTACATTAATAACCTGTACTTTTAAAGAAGGATTGTTTTCAATTTGCTTAGTTGCTTCAGCTAGAGCTAGTAATTTTTCTGTCGGTGTAGAAGTTGGGTGAGTCAAAGAAATTTGCTCTAAAAGTTGCTTAACTTCTGCTGCTACTCTAGAAAGAGTTTTATCTTTTTCAAGTGTATTAGACGTTTGGGTAATTCCGCTACCTACTGCTATTTGTCCACTATTATTGTTAGCAGAGATATTAGCATTTATAGTGTCACCATTTTTCTTATCTTCATTCATATAAATTCTCCTGTTTTGTCATTAGTTATGCCCTAACTTAAAATTTAGGCTCAAAGCTAAAACCCTTTAAAACAAGTTAAAATCCATATTCAGTCAGATAAATCCGACTTTAGCTCTTCGCTGTGAAATTTATTTCTTGGCTCAAAACCTTCGTAATATTGCGTTCAACAGACGTACTGCTCCCTTCTCTGTACAAAATTACAGGAGGCTGAGTTCCAGTCCCAGTTAGCTTTACTTGTTGTGGGCTATCCTGACCATTATGGGTAATTTCTAGAATACCTTCGTGCTCTCCTTCAGTTGTAGGTTTAAACCCAATAGTGATTTGACAATTGTTTCCTGGTTCAATAGAGGTACCATCAGGACAATTGTTTTTAATAACTCGAAATTCTTTGTTGTTCAGATTAGTGCTACGAAGATTCAGAGGTGCAGAACCTTTGTTAATGATGCTGATTTGTTTTGTACTCCTCTTTTCAATTTCGATTTTGCCAAAGTTCAAATTCCGAGGTTCCACATTTAGAATAGGTACCTGACGCTGAGTTCCAGTCCCAGTTAGCTTTACTTGTTGTGGGCTATCCTGACCATTATG
>JAWQFQ010000070.1:0-6572 GCA_035967975.1 Scytonema sp. PMC 1070.18 | reverse complement strand
GTTTTGTACTCCTCTTTTCAATTTCGATTTTGCCAAAGTTCAAATTCCGAGGTTCTACAACCGGAATAGGGACAGGTAATTCACTTCCAACTCCAGTAAGTCGGACAATATGGGGACTATTACTAGCATTATTAGAAATTTCTATAGCAGCATTGTACTCGCCAGGATTTTTGGGAGAGAAAGTAACATGAATGTGACAATCATCTTGGGGATTGATAACCTCGCCTTTAGAACAATCACCAGCTATAATAAAGTTGTTCTTTGTGGAACCAGTAATAACAACATCAAAAATTTCTAGAGATTTTGAGCCTTCATTAGTAAGAGTTACAGTTTGTGGTGGACTAATTTTATTAACTTCTAATGTATTAAAGTCCAAATTTTTAGAGCTAAGTACAAGCTCTGGCTTATTAAGTAACCGCAAAATACCCCATCCACCTAGAAGCAAACTTAAAGTAGCAGTAATTATCTTTAGAGAATGTCGGAATTTAAGAGGGTTAGGGGCTGGCGGAAGTTCTGGAGTATCTTCGGATTCATGACTGTTATCTGGTACTGCAGTATTGAGGATTTCAAGATTGTGACGAGTAACTTCAGCACCAATTTGGTCACCTAAAGATTCCCGGATACGAAGTGCTTGCTCTAAACATCTTTGAGCTATACTTTTATCTCCTAGGCAAAGTTCGCGAGTACCCATTTGATGCCAAGCCCAACTTTCAACAACTTGGTTTCCAATGGTTTGGGCTGCTTGCAAGGTCTCTTCCAGCACTTGCTTCCATGCATCCCACTGTCCATTAAGCGTTAGCGAACCTTCCACTGCTTGTCCAAGAGTGATAACTTCTGCATGATGACCATTTTCCCCAGCCCATTTTAAGAGTTCTAAAACCACATCGGCTTCTTGCAAGAGATGTTTAGGAAGTTCTTGATATTGTTGTACCCAGTTGGTAAAGTACTTTAAGATTTGCTCAGTGCAAGAGGTTAAGTTCCACTCTTGGTGCAAAACCTCAACCAAATTATCAGCTATGCGATAATGATCGCCGTCCAGCTGGACCAAGTGACGTTGTTGCAAGCTCTCTAAAATCGGTTCAACCTTAAGTGCTGTCTCAGCAGATATATTCGAGATATCACTTATCTGCTTAGCAGCAAGAGCTACTAAAGAAATCAGAGCAGCTAATAGCGATAGAATCCATTTTTGGGGTTTATTCAGTGACCCCAATAAGTGCTTGAGTAGAAATTTCTTACGGGAAGATGACTGTGCTAATTTTACGACTTCTGCAAGCGAACGGTTTTCCTCTCTTGTCATTGCTACCGCTTGGAGAATATCAAGGGGATGACCTTCAAGAGCAACACAAAGTAACTTTGCTGCGGGTAGTTCTTCCTCTGTCAAACTTCGTCTCAATTCCCGTTCTACTAATCGTAAAGCGTCAATCTCAGGTAAACTTGGTAAAGCCTCAGCGTATCCCTCACCCCAAATATGACGCTGGGTCGATGTCAGCATAAATGTGCAATTGGGCGCTATATTAATTACCTTTTCTATTTCACCCTTTTCCCATTGCACATCATCTAGAAGGATAAGAGCCTTTTTATTTTGTAACTTGTGACTAATCTCATCATTAGTTGGCTTGTAGGGAATGTCACTCTCGTAAAAGGTATTGAATAAAGACTGAAGCCAGTCAGAAACAAAACGACCACGAGATGAATAATAGATAATACCATCAGGAAACAGTGGCTCGACCTGAGGATGGTAAGCGAGATAGCGTAAAAGCGCAGACTTTCCTAATCCCTCGCGCCCGTAAAATTCCACAGGTTGTTCATATTGAAGATTAACGATCGTACTACTAACTTCTGATTTGCGACCTAGTAAACCAACAAACTGACGAGGACGCAAAAAAATCGGAGTGGCGCGAGTTATTAATTTAACTTGTTGTTGTGGAGAAGCAATATTTACAATTCCACCGTAAATATCTTTGAATTGGTAAATGTAACTACCAACAGCGATCTGACCACTATTATCTCCAGTAATATTGCTATTTATGTTTGTCATAATAGTAAGTCCGTAGTAATTCTGGTTGATCCACCGTAAGCATTTAGCCGTCAGCTATCTGTAGATAGGTGTTTCACTCGTCCAACATATGCAGCCATCAGATATATCTTAGAGAAGATAAATTTGCTTCAAGACTGAGTTTTAATGACTGAAGTGCTGAATGCTCGAGATAAAAGTGTTAATGTCGCGCATATTTCAAGCTTGATGTATATCCTCCACTCGATTCTTACAAATGATTTAGTATGCTATGGAGAGAACAGAAAGGGAACAAAAAACTACACAATTATATCTTCAAAAAATTGCTCTTCATTTCCAGAAAAATTCCCTTCTGATTCGCCTATTTTTTTGAGAATTTATGAAAAGTAGATTGTAATCAGTATATTGGATGACATATTTCTGTCATGCGTACAAATTGTCTAATTAACATATCAAGCTGTTGTCAAGCTCGCTTTAGCATTGCTCAAAGTCTTCAGCATTGATGCCAGCTTGCCGTAAAATACTACCGAGTGTACCAATGGTTATTTCCCGATGGCAAGGCACGATTGCTGTACGAGTTCCTTTGTCAGTTGATTTGGCAAATTTGACCTTGATGCATCCCACCAAAGTTTAAAGTTGAAATTGGTGTAAAATTAAAGACTTAAGAAAACTTAATAGCTGTTGTGTATAAGCCCTGTAAACGATCGCAAATCAAGGATATAAAAAGGAAATTGAGGTTAAAGCATCTAAATACAATGCTATCCACTCGTTTTTTTCGATTTTTCCGCCATCTTAGGCTGAAAACTTTCAAAAAGGTCATTCAGGAAATAGGTAGACAACGACTAATCGGTCTATCGGCGGAAATGGCATACAATAATTTATTGGCACTGTTTCCAGGTCTGGTGGCAATTTTGGCTGCGATCGGAATGTTGGATATTTCTTTAGAACAGGTTGACTTTTTGGGACGCCAAGTGATAAAAGTCGCTCCGGAACCTGTCCTCATGCTCATTCAAGAATTTCTCAATACAATCAGATTACCACAGGGCGGAAGAGTCGTGCTCATAAGTTGTGCATTAGCGCTGTGGGTTGCTTCTGGTGCTCTCAATACTGCGATGAGCGCATTAGACCAAATTTATCAGATTTCACCAAACCAGCGCAGACCTTTTTGGAAAGCTAAATTAGTAGCTCTGGCTTTGACTTTGGGAACAGTTATCTTGGTAATGTTCGCTTCGTTTTTGGTATTCGTTAGCGATTTAGCAATCAGGTTTGCGTTAGGAATTGCTGGAATACCAGCTGCTGGTATTCTATCAATCTGGAATCTTTTTGATTGGGCTTTAACACTGGTAATCTTGGCTTTTGCATTTAGTTTGGTCTATCGATATGGACCGAGTCACTGGAGAAGAGGAACGCCTTTATTACCAGGGGCTATAGTTGGTGCGTTATTATGGCAAGGGTTTTCCTCATTATTTCGGGTTTACATAACTCGTTTTAGTAACTATAACGTTACTTATGGGACGTTAAGTGCAGGTGTTGTGTTGCTTCTTTGGCTCAATTTCAGTTCTCTATGTATGTTGATTGGAGCACAATTCAACATAACCGTTGGAGAAGATATGAAGCGATAACTGTTAAAACTTACATTTTGCTAACCCTAGATAGCGCACACCTTCCGGAGACACTTCAAAGCGACAAGGTAAGACTTCTAAACCGAGGGCGATCGCAGCCCGTAAAAGTTCGCCGTACACTGGATCTGTACTATCTCCAGGTGCGAACTCAGTACAATCACCCCTATTGATAAAGTAAAGCATCACCGCACGATTTTGGGGTAGAAGTGCCATCAGTTCGCGTAAATGTTTTTGTCCGCGTGTCGTTTCTGTGTCGGGAAATAAGGCAAGGGTATCGTGTGCCCATGTTGTATTTTTAACTTCAAGATAAATTCGGCTGAGATTTTCTGTGAAGAGCAAGTCCCGATTTTTTTTGAAACCATCTTTAGATATAACTGAGCCTTCTAGGTATCGAAATAAGAAAAAATCTACCCGACTTCTTTTATCTTGTCCGTAGGTAATTTCAGGAAGAACGTGGTCGTATTCACCTAATTCTGGAAAAAGATATTTTTCTAAGGCTAACTTAACAATCTTATTGGGTAACCCAGTGTTTACCCCCACCCAAGTCGGTTCATTATCATGCACTTGAATCAGTTCTAAAGTGTAAGATAACTTACGGTTGGGATTATCACTGTGAGAAAGCTGTACAGCACTACCAGGTGTAGAAACCCCTGTCATTGGTCCCGTATTTGGACAGTGGGCTGTGACTATCTCTCCCGACGCTAGTTCAACATCAGCAAAAAATCGTTTGTAGCGTTTTAGTAAAATGCCAGGATATAAGGGTGGGTAGCGGTAAAGGTAGTCATTGGTCATTGATCATTAGTCATTGGTTATGAGTCAATAGTATGACATTTGACGTTTGACTTCTCCCACAACACTCGTGAAAAGAGAGAAACCCGGTATCTTTGAGATACCGGGTTTCTGTGGTCTCGCAATTTTCGCAACTCCTCAACGGATTGCTAAAGTGGCAGGTTTGTGATATTTCGTTGACAATTGGAAATGGATAAAGTTTTTGACCTTGATACTGAGTAATAAATTTTATAATAAATTTTATGATGGACGAATTCTACAACCAGGGATTGGAGCGAGCTAAGCAAAAAGATTATGCTGGCGCTATCGAGGAATTTACTCGTGCTTTACAGCGATCGCCCTACTCTTTTGAAATCTACTATCAACGGGGCTTAGCGTACTATGACTGTGGAGAAACCCTCAAGGCGGTTTCAGACTTTACGGAGGCGTTGAAGCTGAATTCCCAGAGTGTAGAAGTCTACTATTGTCGAGCTTTGGGACGAATGACGTTGAAAAATTTACCAGGGGCTTTGGCGGATGTGGAGCAAGTTATTCGCCTCAATTTTAACCATGCTGCAGCTTATAATTTACGAGGAACGATACGTCGCAAACAGGGTTATATTCAAGATGCGATCGCCAACTTTAAGAAAGCAGCACAACTGTATTTAGACCAAAAAGACACAGAAAACTGTCGTGAGTGTCTAGAAAAAATTAAACAGTTACAACCTCCACAAAAACCAACGCCAGTCCAGTCACAAAGTCCTGTTGTTCCTCCTTTACAATCAGAGAATGCATATTTTTTGCAATTATTAGATAAGGCAGAAAACGGTGATACTCGCGAAGCAATGGCAGATTTGAATTGGGCGTTGCAAGTCGATCCACAAGATGCTTATGCTCTGTGTTGTCGGGGAGTTGTACGTTGTAAACAAGGAAATTATCGGGATGCGATTTCTGATTTTAACCTAGCAATGCGACTGAATTTTCAAGATATTATTGTTTACCGCAATCGAGGAAAAGCACGATTTCATTTAGGAGACTATCAAGGGGCGATCGCAGATTTTAACCACGCACTCCGAATAGAACCCCAAGATATATTACTCTATATTGCACGCGGAAATGTTTATCGGGCAATTGGGAATCATTTAGGTGCTATTCAAGATTATACCCAAGCACTGCAAATTCATCCTGATGATGCATCAGCTTATTATAATCGTGGCATGGCTTATACTTGTATAGAAGAAATGCATCAAGCTGTGAGAGATTTTCAGCAAGCAGCGAGTCTATTTTGTGAAAAAGAAGACTGGGGGAATTATCAACAAGTCATAGAGAGCTTGAAAAAAATCCAATCATCTACATCTGAATCCAAAAAAGCAACAACTAACCTGTTACGCCAGCGCCTGTTAAGACTAGTTGGGGGACATTGGGAAATTGCTGAAAGATTACTTGACCAAGCAAGGTATGATTATCCTGGTATGGCAGAGGAGTGGTATGTACAAAAGGTTATTCAAGACTTGGAACGGGATTTGGGTAGATAATATTGGTAGGCTGCAATGCTGATAGCTGACTGCTTAAAAATAATGAGAGGCGCTAGAAGTGGCTTATAGTGATTTTACATTGAGTAAATTTAAAAAGGATTTCAATATCCGTATTGATGAAGAAGCTGATTTATTCGTCAACATAGAACCTATACAAATCAGCGAAAAATTAACAACCACTTTAGAAGAAACCACTGAACTAGCGTTAGCCATTAATACCGAAAAAGCTCGTTCAGAAATGATTATTACACCAATCTTATTAGAGGTGAGACGTAGAGCTAATTATCAGCTTGCTTTATTTTCAGGAACAGATTTTAATGTTGATTATGAAAAGGGACTCAATGGATATTGTGATTATATCATAAGTCGGTCAAAAGAACAATTAACCATTAATTCGCCTGTTATGATTATCGTAGAAGCGAAGAATGAAAATATTAAAGGTGGATTGGGTCAATGTGCAGCAGCAATGTTAGCAGCACAGTTATTTAACCAAAAAGAAGGAAATGAACTCAAAACTATCTATGGTGCGGTGACAACAGGTGATATTTGGAAATTTCTTAAGTTGGAGAACAGCGAACTCTTTATTGATTTAAATAATTATTATATTAAGGAGATCAATAAGATATTTGGTAT
>JAWQFQ010000069.1:12157-39700 GCA_035967975.1 Scytonema sp. PMC 1070.18 | reverse complement strand
CCGATTATGACCTTCAAGCTTATGCAACAATTGTTGCCAATTCATCTCAATGGATTGCTGACAAGATTGACTCCAACACTCAGCAGACAATTGCTAAACGAGCATTCAAGGCATCTGAACGAGTCATATTTGGACGTGCAAAAAAAGTGCGTTTCAAAGTGTCAAGTCGTTTTCATTCTGTTGAAGGCAAGACTAATAAGCAAGGATTGCGTTGGAAAAATAATGAATTAGTTTGGGGTAGTCTTAAGCTACGTCCAATTATTGATGAAAGCAATCCTGTAATTATTCATGGGCTGCAATCTCCTGTTAAATATGTTCGGATATTGTGGAGGGAACTAAACGGTACACGTCGTTGGTATGCACAACTTATCAATGAAGGACTGCCCTACCAAAAAGAAAAGAACTACGTTAGTGATGGTTTAATTGGTCTGGATTTAAACATCTCCAACATTGCTTTTGTTGGGGACGAGAAAGCAGGTTTGTTACCATTCGCTGAAAAAGTTCCTACCTATGAGCGTGAGATTACTGCACTACAAAGAAAGATGCAGCGTTCTCAACGGGCATTGAATCCAGACAATTACGAACCAGATTTTGAAATTAAAAAAGGGCATCGTACTGTTAAGAAGAAAGGTAAGGTCAAACAGGGTAAGCGACAGTGGAATAAATCAAAGTCCTATAAAAAAACTGCTCAAAAGAAACGTGAGCTACAACGTAAAAAGGCGGCATATGCCAAAAGCCAAAACCGCAAGGTAGTTAATGAAATCTTGCGACATGGCAAAGATATCAAGACAGAAAAAGTATCTGTAAGAGGTTGGCAGAGACGTTACGGCAAAGCCATCGCTGCCAAGTCTCCAGGATTTGTACAATCAGAACTCATTCGCAAAGCTGAAAAAGCTGGTGGAAGTGTTCATAAATTTTCTACTTCATATACTGCACTCTCTCAGACTCATTTAGATGGTAGTCGTACCAAGAAATCTCTGTCTGAAAGAGTTCATCACGATGCAACGGGAATTAAAATGCATCGCGATTTAATGAGTGCGTACTTGAGTAGATATGTGAATCAAGACGATTTACTGTCATTGCAAGATGCCCGTTCAGGGTATCGTGGGGCGGAGCCGCTCCTATTGGAGGCATGGCAGGAGTCTTTAAACCGCGAACGAGTAGGCTCGCCCGAAAGTGGATTGATTGTCCCAGAGCGGTTCTCCAATAAGCTGAAACAGGTTGACCAGATAGCTGAGTGCTTGCAGTCCGAGCGAAAAGTTAACCACAAGGTTCAGCCAGAATCCGCGCAGCTGTCTTCTCGCGGAGTGGCTCAATGACTCTGGTATGACAACAGTCTCTCCCTCTGTGTCATCATGCATGACCTTAACAGTGCGTTTATCTTGTGGGTTCTGTAAGTATGATGCTAATTTTTCAAAGCTCGCTTTAGCAACAGCCGCTTCTTCTTCGCTAGGTAAAACTATATCTAAATCTGATGATTGGTTAATAGATAGTTTCATTAATTTTGACCTGCTAAATGCCATAACACGATTTTAGCTCAGTCTTTTCTCTATACCCGGTCAAGCGCTACCTTGCATTCGTAATTCGTAATTATTAACTTCAATTACGAATTACGAATTACGAATTACGAATTATTTGGTCACCCCACACCCTATTTTCTAGTTAATCCAGAAGCAAACTCTATTGCCTCTGCTCGTGTAGAAACCTTACCCTCGATTTGCGCTACGGCAATTTCTGTAAGCAGTTTACCAACTAGTGGCGAAGCTGCAATATCTAATGCTACCATAAGATCACTGCCGCTCACTAGTGAAACGGGATGAGCGACCAGGTCATCAGGGTTGAGGTAGCGGGTGATTAAGGGTGCTATCCCCTCTACCGGAGTTCCACTAGCTACTGCTAGGGAAGCTATAGTTGGAAATGTAGAGCCTGCTTCTAGAAAAAAGAAGTATTGCTCTCGTAAGTTCATTTCAGGTGTTTGTATACGCGGTAAAAGTCTTAAAGTTGTGATTACGGCTTTGACCTCAGCGCGGCTGTAAGTTAATTGTAATATTTCTGTTTCTGCTGTTTCCGGGTCTTGATGAACCAGACACGCCAATTTAGCTATTCCCAACCAAGTGGTTTTGACAGTATCGCGGACAGATTGAGAAAGCTCAGTCCCCAATTTCTGCCAATTTTCTGCAAGATGAGAAGCGGCTGTGTCCAGTTTTGCGAGTACCTTCACACTTTCTTCTGTAGCGTATTTGAAAAAAGACGCGAGTAAACTATCTTTCCAAGCATTGACAATCCAAGGTGTCCCTTGAGAATGTGCTAGCATATAACCCAATTCAACTCTGACTCGTTCAGGCGCAACTCTGGTAATGTGTGATGCTAAAGACCGAATTGTTGTCTTAGTATCTGTCTCAATCGTAAAACCAAGTTGTGATGCTTGGCGATATGCCCGCATTAATCGTAGGGGATCGTCTTCTAAATTGGCAGGTGATATCATTCTCAAAAGGCGCTTTTCCAAATCAGCAGAACCTTGTAAGGGGTCAATAATTTCTTTGGTATGGGGATTGTATGCGATCGCATTGACTGTAAAATCTCGCCTGTGCAAATCCGTTTCTAAAGTTTCACCTTCCTGTTGAGCAAAATCAGCTGTAGCGTGGGGAAAAACAACACGGGCGATTTGTCTTTGCGGATCTAATAAAACAAAACCAGCTTTGTAATGCGTAGCTATTTTGCGGGCTACTTTCACCGCATCAACAGGCAAAACAAAATCTAAATCCAGGTATTCGCGAGTTCTTCCCAGTATAGCATCCCGGACTGCACCGCCTACTATGTAAGCAGGTTGTGGCAACAATTCCACACTAAAAAACCAATTTTCTGGTAATAAAGTAGAAAGAACAGAATCAGTCATTTTAATAAAAATAAACCCTATAGGTAGTGAATATCAATAGCACTTAAGCTAGATTATCAATAAAGGTCCAAGGAGTTGGTTCTATGTGTATTTGCGTGAACTGCCACTATGTAGACCGCTGTATTACCTATCATGCGGTAGAAGCGCAGCACCAACAACCCCACTTGACGGAAACGCCGGATTTTGAGCCGAACGAACCTTCCATCAATGTCAACATCCGTCCTCGTGATGAAATTATTGAAATGGAATGGGACGTTGTCGGATGTCTCAGCTTCAAGAGCGAAATGGGTAAGTGGTCTAAATTACGTCCTGGCGAATTAGTTCCGACGTAATCATTTGTTGGGTTGTGAGTTTTAAACGCGGCTACTGCTAGAGTGTGGTAGTCGTATTTATTTGAACAAATCATACCTGTGAAGCAGTGTCAATGCCCTAGTACTACAACGAGACTTTGACGAAGTAATGAAGGTTGTAGCTTTTGGTTTGATAACATAGCGATCGCCCTAAGGCTGATAGCACGGAAGTTTATGCTGAAACTAAATAGAATCTCTCGTTGTAATACTAGAGCGCCGATTCAGTATTGACTCGTTGGGCTAAAAAACCTGGTTTCTCTCGTGGAAAAGACTGATTTTCCGTTTACCATTCGCGAAGAAACCGAGTTTTTAGGATTTCTGTACCGACGCTCTAGCTGGTTGTTATGGGATATACTAAATTTGACTTTCTGTGGTGGAAACTCAATGACTATCTCAATGTATCAAGCTTCTGTACCAGTATTTATTCATACGTTGAATAATCTGGTAGGTATTCTGGAAAAGGGTGCTACATATGCAGAAACAAAAAAAATAGACCCTTCCGTGTTGGTTAATAGTCGTTTATATCCGGATATGTTTCCATTGTCAAGACAAGTGCAAATTGCTTCTGACGTAGCAAAGAGAGGTGCTGCAAAATTAGCAGAGGTAGAAGCACCCAAGTTTGAGGACAATGAAACTACATTCAGCGAACTGATTGAGCGAACTCAGAAAACAATCTCTTTTTTAAATACATTGAAACCCGACCAAATTGACGGTTCAGAGGAGAGAACAATTACTTTAGAGATGCGTGACAACACCTTATCTTTCCCAGGAATGCCATTTCTTCTCTATTTTGTTGTACCAAACCTTTATTTCCACGTCACAACAGCATATGACATTCTTCGACATTGCGGTGTAGAACTTGGCAAACAGGATTTCCTAGGAAAGCCTTAAGCTGTTACTCATAAATTTACTACCTTTACAGACTGTTAGATGTTAGTAGATCGTGGACAGTGGTGAAAGAAATATAGATAATATATCCAATGTAGTAACTAACAACTAGCAACTAACATCTAACAGTCTTCAAGTATTAGAGGGTGTTTATAAAATAAATTTTAAGCAGTTTAAGAACTACAATTCCGAGTTATTCGCCTCAGCATTAAGGTGGTCATAAAAATTCACATTTCCTTCCATTGTCTACCTATTTGGAAACACGCGAGAAGCTTTATCTTCTTACAGAAGACCAATGGAAAGCTGTATACGCTATGGAGCAAATACTAGCAAATGGGCAGACAGATGTTAATGAAGTTGGAAAAGCGATCACCTATCTACGTGCATTCGTGACAGGTTAAGGCAAAATCAGTTTTGTCAATAGTAATTAGGGCTTGCTGAATACAATCGCAAGGTATGACAGATAAGGGTTTTAAGCCTTTGTTGCCCAAACAAGTGCAGGTTTATAACATCATATAGTCTTAAAAACCTTGCATTTTCGTCGGCTATCGCTGGGTCAATTGGGAAACTAAGAGACGAAAGTCCAATTTTGCAAGCTGTGTGGCTTCTATATTCACCAGGCTCGACTTTTTCAGCAAGCCCTAAATACGCTATAAATCAGCCGCTTAATGGAGTATTAAATTAAGCCTTGTAGTGAGTTTTGAGGGAAGAATGAATTATGCTTTTAAAATTAACGTGATCGCGCAGCAGCGGTTTCCGCATCCCAGGCTTAAAAATTATGTTTTTTCCCCCAATTTTGGCAGATTTTTAAGCACTATTGCTTATTGACAAATTGTTCATAACCTTAACCTGTCACCAATAATCTACGTGTGGATTCCCACTGTTAAGCGTTCCCTGTTCCCTCTGAAAAAAAGTAATATACTCTATTTTCTTTCCCAATTTATTTAAAGTCCCGTTAGTCAAATAGATTGAGAAAATCTCTTCCGGAAAAGACCTCCAGCTAAAGCACTGACGCTTAGGATGGCTAGAATTGAGGAAGGTTCAGGTACGGGGGTTATAGAGAAATAGTTGAGCGGATAACCTGTATAGAAAGTACCGTTGTAACCTATCTCTACGTGTTGATAGGAATAAAATACATTATATAATTGTTCTCCTATAGTGTAAGCAAATCCAAATTCATCCAATCGCGAAGAGTTAGCTAGTAGAAGATTGTTGTTATCAAGCAATGAATTTGGAGGTAAAAGTGAGTCAATAGGAGAGCCATTTCTTGTCCCAGTGATATCCGTAATCAAATAACTATTGGTAGTTGGATTGTAATCATCAGTTGTTAAAACTCCATTGACAGTGATAGTATCGTTAAAATCCAGTACGCTTGTACCGGAGTAAGAAAAATTAAAGACAGCGGCTGAAACAGGAGCAGCTGTCATGGTTGTGAGAAAGCAAGCAACCCCAGAAAGAGTAACTATTATTTTTTTATCAATGTTCATTCAAACCACTCCTTAAATCAGCGAAGACTATAGAGTTATCAGTTCTGACAGATCGTGATGGATAATTTAATTTCAGTCCATGAAACGAAATTTATTGACTGGCGGACGGACAAACAACGCAAAACCAATGTTGTCAGCGTCGGGGATCTCACCTTCAACATCAAAAATTTTCAGGTGGATTACGCTATCACCTCGTAGGGTAGCATCATCTCGTTATCCTCATGATTCAACATATGGCAATGCCATGCGTAAAGTCCAGTGAATGAATTACCAAAAGGCAAGTTTGCTGCGGCTTGAGCACCGAATGGGACGATGAGGCGAACAACCTCGAACGGATTAACGACCACTGTATCCTTCCAACCAACCTCGTTTGATGCAGGTGGTCTTGCTGGACTCGTCGTATACGGGGTAGGGTCGGGTGGTGGATAACCATATGGTACTGTCGATTCACCAGATGCATGATGCGTAAGTACTTTGCGCGGACCTGTGGCTCTGTATGCTAAGATGTATTGCTCAAAACTAATTGATTGTCTGTTGAGGATTTGAAAATTCACCAGATGCAGGTGAATTGTGTGGGCAAAGGGTTGGAGATTAATAATGTTCCATTGCTCTACAGTGTCTACCTTTGGTCGCTCGATTAATTCTATTTCATCCCAGTAAACACCGTTGAGTAGAATTGCTACTGGAATATTGTCAGGGCTCAAAACTTCCGTTAGGGTTAGAAAGCGCTGACGTATTGGCGGAGTGGCAATTGGTGTTATGAGTGGTTTGTTGACTCGCAGTTGAGTAGGAATTGCTTTAGAAGCAGCAGCACCTTGATTTACCGTAAACCGCATGATTTCTGTCAGCTTGTTGTTACCCTGGTTGATGACTGTAGCCATACCCTTTGGATATGGTGCAGCAGCATTATTCTCCAAAACAATCTTTTCTCCTGGTAGGCTTTTGGAGAAGTCAATTAAGACGTCAGCCCGTTCGCCAGGACCTAAGAGCAACTCGGACAAATACACTGGAGCATTGAGAAACCCTCCGTCAGTGCCGATTTGTATCAACGGCTGGTTTGATGACAATTTGAATTTGTAGAATCGAGAGTTTGAGGCGTTAACTATTCGGAAGCGATACAAGGTGCGATCGACATTAAGGTTGGGCCACGCCTTACCATTAACGATCGCAACGTCACCAAAAAACACATCATCCCACGGATATGGGAAATACTGCGAACCATCAGGGTTGAAAGATAAGTCTTGTATTACCAATGGTATCTCATAAGGCGGTCCAGCCGGAATACCCAGAGGTCCGTTACCACCAACAGGATCGTCAACGTCTCTAATGAGATACAACCCAGCCAGTCCAGCTTGAAGATTTAAACCAGTCATGCCAAGCGCATGGTCGTGGTACCATATCGCTGCGGCTTCTTGATTGTTGTTATAGTTGTACACATAGCTTTGTCCGGGCAAGAACGTGTCTTCTGGGTAACCGTCGCTTCGAGCTTCGGTGTTTCCGCCATGTAGGTGGATGACGGTTCGCGGGTTAGTTGCGTCAGACTTTCGTGCGCCATGCAATGACGCATCAATCGCGTTTGCAAGTGGATGAGAACCAAGATTATTGACTGCGGTAATGGTAACTGGCGTTCCTCTTGTGACCTCGAAGGTCGGACCAAGGTATGATGACCCACCGTAGCCCCAACTGGGTTTAGCTTCCAAACTACTGTGAAACGAGTGTGTACTCGAAGCAATATTTAAAGTATTAGGTGGCAAACTTGGGAACGAGATAGTCAGAGGCTCGGTAAATTTTGAAAGTGGTGGCGAGGCTGCAGTTGTTCTCTTTGTCCTGAGTATCTCAGGAATGAGAAGCCCTGCACCCAACCCTGCACTTGCCATTAAAAGTTGTCTTCTGGTAAACATTATGACTTTCTGTGTGCTAACTCTTGAATTATTGTTTTCAACTATAGATAAGTTAAGTCAACGCAAATAATCACTGGTTCTTAGTTGCGCTGTTTTGCCTAGGATTTAAAGATGAACTCGTTTGTTTTTCAGACTTAAGTTGCAGGTTATGAAAGGTTTTGCTTTGTTTTCTTGCGGTACTAGAGTGTCCTTGTTCGACCTCTCGAGCGGCTAGAAATGTACTAAGCGCATCAATGACATAAGTGCTTTCTTCTTTTGTGGGGTTGATTTCACCTCCTAAAGAGCAGTAGGCTACTTTGAACTCGTGAATGAGGGCTTCTCTATCCTTGTTACTAACCAACTGCGCCAAGCGATCGCAAGTTTTGACTAGCCTGCAAATGGCTTCACGACGTTCTTGCGTAGCCAACATAATATCTACTATTAAGGGTGCAGACTGCGTCAACAAGCGACTCACTAAGCCAAACTCCAAACGGAATATGGGGCTAGACAAATCAAGACATCGGCGGACATCAATATCTTGTTCAGCTAAGAAAACCCCAAATCCAAACGTTACAAAATTACGAATTGCCTGAATCACAACCATCATCTGGTCATGTTCTTCAGGTTCACACACAATTAGTCTACCACCTTCGTTTTCGATTAGGTTCAACAACCATTGAAATGCCTTATCTTCACGACCCGGACAAACAACAACATTTTGTGACAAAAACGATTTAACACCAGGACCAAACATTGGATGCAAGCCCATGACAGGTCCATTGTGATGTTCAAGCATCGCTGGTACTATTGGAGCTTTTATACTAGCAATGTCCGCCAACGCAGTCGTTGGAGCCAAGTACTGAGTCACTTGACGAATGACATCTACTGTAAATTCAATAGGAACGCAAACTAACACTAAGTCTGCACCAGCTAGTAACGATTCTGCTTGTCCCCAGTCACCTTGTTCGAGAATAGTTACCTTATGACCTGCGGCGGATAAACGCTGGGTGAAAAAGCGCCCCATCATTCCTCTTCCGCCGATAATAGTAATCCGTTGCGGTTGGACTTTTTCTGCAGGTAAAGATAATGTACACACAGCCGCAGCACAGTTGGTAACAAAGTTTTTCCAAATCGATTCTGGAACACCTGCTTGAGCAATAGACAATGTATAATTAGAGACTTGTTCGTCTAAGCAAATATGTTCTAATTTAGTTAAGAGTAATATTCTTTTGCCAATGAGGTCAATCAGTTGTTGGTCAATATCTTGAAGCTTGTGTTGAAGCATAATTACAAAGACCTAAATTCATGGAACTAATGCCAAATCTGGACGTAATTGAGCAGCGCGACGGAGGTACACAGGGTGTAGTGCATTTTGGGGTAAGGGAGTATTGAGGTGAATCAGGACTCGAATGCAGTGGTCAAGGCTACCAACAACCCGCATCTGCTGTACATCCAATAAAGGAACCCGATCCCAGCCAGGACGACGACGGGCAACTGTTGTGGGAAACATTGCATCTAAATCAGGAGTTGCAGAAAAGGTGACACTAGCAATTTCTGTAGGGTCTAACAAATTTTTTGTTTCTAAAGTGTCTAACATTTCATTGACAGCCTCAGCAATGGCTTCTTTTGTATTTTGGCTGACTGTAGTTGCACCTCTGAGCCCGCGAACTCGCCATTGACTTGGTGTTGCTAATATGTTGTTATGTTGATGTTTTATTAAACTGAGCTTATCCATATTAATTTAATGCATTCTCAGGTAAAAATTTGAGGATGGGCAGTGAGTTCCCACTTCTACAGCTGTAACTAACCGAGCAGCACAATGGAGGTATATAGTACGCACCTACAACTAAAAAACCAACTGCTGTTATACCTAATGTTTCTGTGGGTTTATGCACTGATACTCTTGATGAAAACAGAACGTTCCATCGCCCTTACCGTATAATATTGAGATATCATTTGAACCAGAATTCGCTGTCACTATGTCAATGATTCTGTCACCATTAAAATCTCCAGTGGTTATAAAACTTGGGTTGCTTCCAGGTTGAAAATCTGGGGGAGGAGTTTCACCCACAGGTGTTTGAGAGACTGGTATGCCTTCAATTGCAAAGGTTTTCTGGGTTTGGAACGTTCCATCTCCATTGTTCAATAGAATAGAGATATTGTTCGAGCTAAAATTTGCTGTAGCTAGGTCAAGGATGTTGTCATTATTAAAGTCTGCAGTGGTTATGGAGACTGGGTTGGTTCCTGTTGCAAAGGTTTTCTGAGTTTGGAAAGTTCCATTTCTGTTGTTCAAGAACAATGAAACATCGTTAGAACCTTCATTCACTACAGCCAAGTCAAGGAGCAAGTCATTATTGAAGTCCCCAGCTATTAAATCTAATGGAGTGGTTCCCGTTGCCAAGGATTTCTGGGTTTGAAAAGTTCCATCTCCATTACCCTGCAAGATTGAGACAGTGTTAGCGATTGGATTGGCTGTAATTATGTCAAGGTTGTGATCGCCATTAAAGTCCCCAATGGTGGCAGTGCGTGCGCTAGTGTCAGCAGCAAAGGATTTCTCCGGTTGGAACGTACCATTCCCATTACCTAGTAGCACTGAAACGTTAGCTGTAGTAACATTCACTCCAGCCAAGTCAAGGAGTGTGTCATTATTGAAATCTCCAACTTTTACTGATGAGGGATTAATTCCACCACTTGCAAAGGTTTTCTCAGACTGGAAGGTTCCATCTCCGTTGCCCAACAGTAGAGAGAAGTTGTTTGAGTCAAAATTTGCTGTAACCAAATCAAGGATACCATCATTATTGAAGTCAGAAGTGATTACACTGGGGGTGATCCCACTTCCAGTGGCAAAAGTGTTTTGAGTTTGAAACGTCCCATCTCTGTTACCCAGTAGAATTGAGAGGTTGTCTAATGATTGATTCGATACAGCCAAATCTAGGGCTTGATCGTGGTTAAAATCACCAATAGCTATAGACCGTGGGCGATCACCAACAGCAAAGTTAGCAGCTGCAGCAATATTATTAAAACATAAAGTAATAATAGTTGCTGAAGACAGAAATAGCAAAGATTGAGTTTTACTCAAGCATCTCATAATATTAGTTAGCTCCAGTTATAGTATTCTGACTGACTTAAGCCTTGACAAAAGTTCGATGATTATGTGGTTTCTACACATTAGAATCAATTTTACGTAGCCAATACTGTCTGCACTGACGATTAGTGAGGGTAAACCAAGCGCTTACTCCTAACAACGCAAACACTGATACTGACTCAGGAATCTTTTCTATCTTGGTTTGAACAGTTCCTATAAAAGCTGATTCGCCTCGAGTGATAGGAAAGTTTACATTTGGGTAAACTTCAAGCCTTGCAGTATTCGGAACAGTATTCGGTAGGGCAATAGACTCTCCAAAAGAGCTTTTTGGATAATAAAAATAACTTAAAAACGTGAATTCGGATTGTGGTTCTCGGTCAGATCCACGTACCTCTAATTCAAGACCGTCGCTTTCAGGCAGTTCGGGGGTATACTCTTCACGTAGTAAAAATACAATCGGAGTCCCAACTGAACCTTGAAATAGACCTCGCTCCCCTAAGTCAATTTTATACTCAACTACCGCGTCGAGATATGCGGCAAGACCTGGTCTGTCGCTAAAAGCAGAGACTGAGGTATCATAAACAAAATAACCGTTTGCTTCCTCACTGATGAAGTTGAATTTAAATAAAGCAGCTTGCACGGGATCGGTTTTAATGGCTGTCAGAGTGAGACACACTACAGCGCTGTTTAAAGTAACTTTCAACAATCTGTTTAATAAAGCCATTGGAGTTCACTCTCAAATTAAAGTTGTTTTTTTACAATTACGAGTGTTGGCAAATAGAAGCTACTGTTTTTTTGTGCGGTACATATGAGGTTGTATTTTGTGGTACTGACGACGGAATATACAGTTAGCTCCAAATGCTAACAATCCTATCAACAAAGCTGGTTCTGGAATCTTCTCAATCTTGGTTTTGACAGTTCCTTCAAACACTGAACTACCAAAGTTCTGACCAATAAAGTCTACAAAGGGAAAAACCTTTAATTCAGCTATACTGGGAACTATACTAGGTATGTCTGTAGATCCAAGGGTATCTTTTGGGTATATGAATCGCGTTGAGATGGAATATTCAGACTCTGGTTTGCGATCGCTATTCCTTACAAAGAGAATAAATTCGTCTTGTTCAGGATCTGGTACTCCACTACCATCGCGATTCAAAAACACAATGTTATCTGCTTTAGATCCCTGATATATGGCTTTTTGACCTAAATCAATTTTGTATTCTGTAACTGCACCAAAATATTCGCCAAGATTAGGGGTATTGGTGGGAGTATTCGGAGTTGAGTCATCATAGATAAAGTATCCACTTGCTCCCTCACCTTCAAAGATATATCTAAATTGAGCAGCTTCAGCAGGAGTTGTGCTAATTCCCATAACAATTGTTGTGATACTAGCAACAGTTGCAACAGAGTACTTGTTAAATAATACCATTTCTGTTATTTCCTCAACTATCGTAAATTGATTAACGATTCTCTTCTTGAGCCAGGGAATTCTCCAAGAGGTTCAGCTGTATCTTCCTAGTATCCGACTGTATGCTTTTCCAGAAATAATCACAGAAAGCCTAAAAATTTAGCCGGAAATAGGCGTTTGAACTTATTCACATAATTCTGTTTTTGTCAACCGTTATTACTTGATCGGCGCTCTAGTACTACAACGAAACTTTGAAGAATCTTGATTGCAGGTGCTGATTCTAGTTTAAGTAAGTCGGCACAATAAAACCAATGTATGTTGAGTTTTGTAAAAACCCTAGAACTAAGTATTCATAAGCTCTTTGATGATTTTACATTTCGTTACATAGGTGGTTTTTTTAACGCCGACTTACTTAGGGCGAAAGCGAGAAAACTTATGGAACAAAGGTTCGCTATCGCCCCACATTGAATCTCTCGTTGTAATACTAGCAACCCTTAGGAGAAATGGTACTAACTACATCTTGAAGCTGAGAATCTTTTTAGTTGATAAATCATGACTATCTCCAACACTTCTTGGTGTTATGTTATACTCGGCTTGTATGTCTGCTAGTGGTCGCTGCCACATCTCTTCCCAACGGACAGCCCAAAGAGGACGAGCAGTACGTCCTCTGTGCCAACCTTCAAAGAGAGCCTCAAGAGCTGTATTCAAATCTTTAGTCTGGACGGTTGCAAAGTGGAGAACCAGTGCTAGCATCAGTAAAGTTTGGTATACTGTAGGAGTTTGACCCTGATAGAAACCTTGAAGAGCTAGTTCTTCAAATATGTTTGTGTTGTAGCCAGTAATGACGTGCCAGATATCATGGGTCTGCATTTTGCGGAGCTTAATGTAGCTTATATCATCAGAGGCTTCAAAAGCACTGTATTCATAGGCAGGGATACCATTTCGTGTCATGTGATGATAATAAGCGTATCCTAGACTCCCTGGAGGGCAATCACGTTGAAGGTCTTTTAATTTGTACTGAGGACCAAAATAGTGCTGTGATATCATCTCTGCCATATCAGGGTTGAACTGCAATTTTTCAACAAAGTCAGAAGATTGTTGTTCGTCTAAATGCCTAACGACTTCTTCCAACTTGTAATACCAAGCAAGTTCGGGATCGTAAGGGTAAGCAGCTACAGATAAAAAAGCTTGCACAAAATTCGGATCGTTAAGTAAGGACTCGGAGTTTGACAGTACTTGTGCCATGGCTTGTGTGATCTCCATAAAAAACTCCCTTGAAATTACATTTGTTGCAACAACGCTAAGGTGAGCATTGCCTAAGACGATAAATCAAGGGCGTTGTTAAATTATGGGATGATTTCGCCCTATTTGGAACAAATTTTCAATAGTTTCAACCGCTAATTCATCCCGCATTTATGCAACGCCCAAACTCTCATTCCCTATCTAACAGGGAACTAAAATTTCAGCCTTTTCTAGAGAAAAGCTAACTGGACTTGCAGGAGCGGGTCCAAGTGCAACGTCGCCCCACCGCATGACACTAGCACCAGCGTTAGATGACGATCCCATTGTGTAAACCAGAACTAAGTCGTTTTCTTGTATTTTTCTAGCGTATGCTGCGTGGTAAAGATTAGCAACGGGGAATGTGGGTCCAATGTTGGCATATAGGGGGTTAAGATTGATTGTGCGTTCTGGATCAATACCTAGCGCACGGGTACAAACTTTTGAATACCAAGCACTGGGTGTATTAAAGACAAAGAAGTTGATTTGCTCTAAAGTGAGACCTGCATCGGCGATCGCACCGTGACAGCACAGATGAATAAACTTGACAGTTGTCTCATTGAACATTCTGCTTGCACCTTTCCCGCCCCGAATGAACATCTTGACATTACCGTGTTCATCAGTGGTGAATTCATTATAAAAAGCACCACAAGTGGCGGAAGTATTTGCAATCTTGGTACCCAGAATACCTTGATTTGGTTTCAACTCACCCACAATAAATGCGCCCGCACCGTCACCTGACAAAAATGCGAGAGTATCATTTTCATCGGTATAGCGAGAGTAGGTCGTTGAAACGACAACCAGTACATTGCGGTACTGTCCCGTTTTTACTAACGCACAGGCGGTTTGTAACGAAACTAACGCACTTGTACAAGTTGACTCTACATTCCACGCTGCTCCTTTGAGTCCCAGTTTACCAGCAAGAAAAGCAGCATTGCCCGGTGTCACTTGCTCGGGAAACAAGGATGTAACGAGCATGAGGTCAATGTCGTCGGGAGAAAGCTTTGCTGCTTCTAGAGCATCTATGGCGGCGCGGTATTCTAGTGTCAGTGAGGTTTCTTCCGGAGCAACGACCCGCCGCTCAACAGTTCCCCGAAAGGGGTCTGTCATATAGGGTGCAACTTCTTGAGACCAGATATCTTCATCATTGTCAGGTACAAACAGCTTTGCTAAAGTTTTTTGCTCAGCTTTGGCAACTAATTCGGGATAATTTTCCCGATAATAATCATTGGTACGGATAATGCTGGGAAAGTTGAGTGCGATCGCCTGAATTCCAACTGCATCAAATTTCATCTTTATTCTCCTTCTGATTCCAAAATTGCACCTTGTTCAATCAAACTCTGAATCCGGCTTCCAATCGGAGCTGGCTGATTGGCATCAATGACCACATCAACAACAAAAGGAAGAGAAGAGTATATTGCTTTTTCTAACGCTGCTTCCAAATCCATCTCCGTATTAACACGGATGCCATCTGCGCCCATGCCTTTAGCAATCATGGCAAAATCAACACTCGGTATTTCTGTATCTATGCCTTTAAAACCCTGCAAAGCCATCCCTTGAGCGCACATATTATAGCGTCCATCATTGAGGACAATCCAGACTGCAGGAATTTGGAATCTCACCGCTGTGCTGATTTCATTGTTCATTAACATAGCTCCATCCCCAACAATGGCGACAGCTTTGCGATTGCGTCCTAAAGCAGCACCTACAACTCCAGTGACAGCATGACCCATAGCTCCAAAGCCAGTGCTAATCCGGTATTGACCTGCTCGGTCAAATTGCAGCAAGTGAGTGGCCCAAGCAAAGGAATTACCCGCCTCAGCCATGACTACAGTATCGCTTTCTCGAATAATAACCCGTTGAATGGTATCCATAAGCACACTAGGTCGCACTAATCCATGAGTGCGTGGAGCCGAACAATTGTGTTGGGGACGTGGTAGTTGAGGATACTGAGACCAATTTGGACGTTTTGGAAACTGTCTTAACAAAGCTTTCAAGAAGACTTTAACTTCCGAGTGGATAGAGAACGTATGTGCTCCTGGATACGCTACTCCCGGAACCTCTGGGTCAATATCCACATGGATAAATCCATCACTCGGAACCATGACAGGATTCCAGAATGAAGTCGGTTCACCTAAACGCGTTCCTAACACAAGCATCCGTTTGGGGGGATTTTCCTGCATATATTTTAAGACAGATTCATGCCCACTGAAACCTGTCACACCAACAAACTGAGGATGGTTCTCTGGAAAAATACCCTTACCACGAGGTGATGTCATGACTGCTGCTCCTGTTATTTCAGCCAATTGACGGATTTCTGGAGCTGCGTGTGTTGCACCAAAACCAACCCATATCGCGAAGGGTTCTTCAGACAGTAATCGCCCACATTCTGCGATCGCTTCCTCAGTAGCAGTTGGTACAGAATAAGAAAACTCCATTTCTGGTAACTGTACTTTCAACGGAGTCATCTGAAGAGTTGTTGGGATACTTATATGAGCAACAAAGCTTCCCGGCTGCGCTAAACCAAGAGCCAACCTGCGAGAAATTTCTGGAATTTCGTCTCCAGATTCTATCGTAGTCGCATAATTAAACAGCTTACCAGAAGTAAAAATACCAGAGACAGGCATTGTGTAAGCACTGGTTTCCTGACAAGCCCACCGACCGCGATTACCACCAGGAGTAGCAGCCGATAAGAAAATGACCTTAGCCCCTTCACCACGTGCAGAGAACAATCCAGTCAATGCATTCGTGATTCCAGGACCTGTCGTGGTAAAAACGACAACAGGACGACCACTGGCAAAGTAAGCTTCAATTGCAGCAAAGGCTGCTCCTGATTCATGACGAAAATGAAGCACTTGAAGCTGGCTGCGGTTTAATGTTGCCCATAGTGGACCAATTCCGCCACCAGAAACACCAAAAGCATAACGCACTCCTAGATTCTCTACAATTTTAACCACAGCTTCTGCAACTGTAAGTTGGTTTGATTCTGCTTGACTAGGCTGTTCGTGAGGCGATAGTTGAGAGGCGGGGGTAAAAATAGAGGAGCCTCCCGAACACTCTAAAGAAGTGTGTTTGGATCTGGTATTGATAACATTCATGACAAAACTCCTAGTTGAGATGACGCGATTAACTGGTAACAGCAGCTAACGGAGATATTGATTGCTTTCTTAAAACTCGCTTGAGCACTTTACCAGTGGGGTTTTTGGGGAGTGAATCTACAAAGGCGATCGCACGAGGAACTTTGTAAGTTGCTATCCTGCGAGAACAAAAGTCAATCATTTCTTCTTCCGTAACTGCTTGACCTTGTTTGAGTACAATATTTGCCTTGACTATTTCACCCTTAAGTGCATCTGGAACACCATAGACTGCACATTCAGCAACTAATGGATGTTGATAAATAGCATTCTCTACTTCTGTTGGATACACCTTGAATCCAGAAACGTTAATCATGTCTTTAAGGCGGTCAACAATGTAGAAAAAGCCTTCTGAGTCCTTTTGACCAATATCACCAGTATGAAACCAACCATTTTTAATCACTTCAGCCGTTTCAAATGGACGATTCCAATAACCAAGCATGACGTTTGGTCCTCGAATGACTATCTCACCCAACTCACCTGGTTGTACTTGATGACCATAATTATCAACTATCATCATTTCCACATTTTCAATTGGCATCCCAATGGAACCAATTTTGTACTTTAGGTCGTGGTTATAGCAAGCACATGGTGATGTTTCCGTCAGACCATACCCTTCATAAATATATTGTCTGTACTTATCTAGCCAAGCTTGTGCAACTTCTACGGGCATCGGTGCAGCAGCAGAGAAGTAATAACGCACGCTTTGAAGGCTGGAAAAAGCGGTGTCTGTATTCAGCAGATTTATGTAGATTGTGGGTACACCGAAGAACATTGTTACTTGATGAGTCGTGATGGTTTCCAAAACTCGCTCAAGCTTAAATCTACGTTCTAAGATGATTGTAGCACAAACATTAAGTCCAGCGTTGAGAATTGCATTTTGACCAAAACAATGGAAAAGTGGCAAATAAAGCAGTAATCGGTCATTAAGTCGCATTCCACAACAACGATTGTGGGAGTACATATTAGAAATAATGTTGCCGTGGGAAAGGGTCGCTCCTTTAGGAAAACCTGTTGTCCCCGATGTATAAACAATGCTAGCAGGAGCATAGGAATCCATTTCCACAGCATATGCTTCACAAGAAGCATTTTCCATGAGTTCGGCTAAACTCATACCTTTACAAGTACTACCTTCTGCAATCAAAATGTGTCGCAGTTCCGGTAAGTCCGCTTCTAACACTTGCTCGCTTTGTGCCTCAGTGGTAATAATTGCTATAGCACCACAGTCATTGAGAATATAGCTGACTTCAGCACTTTTGAGCATAACGTTAATTGAGACAGCCACCGCACCGATTTTAAGAATGCCAAGATAGGAAATGATAAATTCTGGAATGTTAGGTAAGAATAAAGCGACGCGATCGCCTTTCCTAATTCCCAATCCACGCAAACCATTTGCGACACGATTGACAAGTTGGTTAAGATGTGTGTAAGTGAAAAATTGATTTTCAAAAATCAAAGCGGTTTTCTCAGGAAATAAAAGTTGACCGCGTTCTATGTGATGTGCAATGTTCATAGCTACAATGAACTTAGACAAAATAATTTTGATCGAGCACCTTTGGTGCAGGAGTAGAGATTAGGAATTGAACTACTCTCTACTCTGTTTTGTTTTTCTAATCAGTCTTACTTGTTTCCCACTCGTTAACTCGAAGTAGGTTGTTGATAGCACAAACAATTTGCCCGTTATTTGCAATATTATCGGCAATACGAGCGATATGTTCATCTAAGGCTTGTTCGTAGTCATCCCAAATGAAAGGACGCTCAGAAGAAGGCTTTTGCCCAACAACCTCACGCACGGCTATGTATAAATCTCGAGTTGCAGGCGATAAAGTGGCGCGGGCGTCATAATGGTCAGCAATGAGGAAAGTTCGCAAGTCAACAGCTTGCACCCCAAACATCAGAGCGATCGCCATGTACTGTTGGAAGATTTCTATAGACTGACGTGCCAAATTGGCAGAAGCAAAACCTTGACTATTGATATTTTGGTTATATTGCTCTGCATGAGTAGGAAATCGGTCTGTGATAGAATTTCCATAAAAAGTCAACAGAGGCATAATTGAGTTTCCAGTGATTTGCAGCCCCTTCAATCCCATGTTGACATGACGCTGTGAGTTACCAACTAGAGAAGGCGGTAATCCGTTACTAAATTCTGGTGCGACTAAATAAGCTATTTGTACATCCAAATGTTTAGCCAACAAACCAAGATAGTAGCGTAATTGGTCCATTCCCACACCTACGTACTGTCCCAGGAAATTCCCACCGTGATAGGTTGCTTGATTCTCTACATCAATGAGGGGATTATCGGTGACAGAGTTAATTTCTATTTCAATTTGTTTCTGAATCTGCTGAATGCCATCAACAATAGGTCCCATATATTGTGGCAAACAACGTAAAGAATAACGGTCTTGAATCGGATGTGCGCCGCGATATTCGTGAGAACCATCTAACTCGTCGCGGACTAAGCGTGAGCCTGCAAGCAAGTCAAGCATTTTGTTTGCAGTCCAGGTTTGACCTGAATGTGGTTTGAGTCTGTGAACAAATGGGTGGAACGATTGATTTGTACCATGCAAACCTTGAATAGCTAAGGCATGAGCACCTATTGATAATGCCAAAAGGACTTTAGCATCATACACGCAATTGGCAGCAATACCAGTCATGACAGAAGTGCCATTCATCATCGCCAACCCTTCTTTAGGAAGAAGTTGTAATGGCTCTAACCCCAGCTTGGAGAGTGCTGTAGGTGAATCCATTTCTTCACCGTTGAAGTCTACGGTATAATGGCGATCCAAACCAACCAAGGCTCCAGTGATATAAGCTAAGGGCGTCAAATCGCCACTTGCACCAATTGAACCCAATTCATAAACGTGGGGTGTAACACCCGCATTTAAAAATGTTTCTATACGATGAATAAGTTGAAGACGAATACCAGATGCACCATGTAAGTGAGAGTTAGCACGCAAGAGCATAGCGGCGCGTACATCTGCCAGTGGTAATCTTTTTCCAGCCCCTACCTTATGGTACCGCATCAAATTATTTTGCAATAGAGCGGCATATTCCGGGGAAATGACCACATTTGCCATACCACCGAAACCACTGGTAACACCATAAATTGGCTGACCAGATTCTACTGCCGTTTGAATGTAGTTAGAAGAAGCTTGGACGCTTTGTATGACATCTAGATTGTCAGTTATGCGTACTGGAACGCCATTACGAGCAACACTAACTACATCGTTGATTGTCAAGCCGCAATCACCCACAACGATTGTTTTGCTTGCACTTTCGGAAAAGGATACAGAAGAATGAGAGATTTTGGTCTTGTTTAAAGATGTAATGTTCATTCACTACCTCATGAGTTTGAAGCGGTTCATCCAGATTAGAATAAGCGATCGCTCATTATTAAACAATTGCAGTGGAAACAACTTTAGAAACAGATTTTGGCGTGACAAATTTACGATTATTTTTCCTTGAACGACCAAAGAAGCTGCTTAAAGAAGCGATTTCCTGCATTAGTTGTTCAAAAGCTTCAATCGTAAGAGATTGAGGTCCATCTGAAAGTGCTTTTGCGGGATTGGGATGAACTTCAATCATCAAGGCATCCGTACCTGCAGCAATTGATGCCATTGTCATAGTGGGTACAAACTCAGATTTACCAGTAGCGTGGCTGGGATCAATCATAATAGGTAAGTGAGTCAGCGTACGCAAGACTGGGATCGCAGATATATCAAGAGTGTTGCGTGTATACTGTCGGTCAAAGGTACGAACTCCTCTTTCGCACAAAATTACATTTGGGTTCCCCGTTGCCAAAATGTATTCAGCTGCCATTAACAAATCTTCGATTGTAGCTGAAAGTCCGCGCTTTAGGAGAATGGGTTTACCTGCTGCCCCGACTTTCTTTAACAGCGAGAAATTTTGCATATTACGGGCACCAATTTGTAGCACATCTGCCACAGATGCGACTTTCTCAATGTCTGCTGTATCCATGACTTCAGTAATAATTCCCAAACCTGTGGCTTCACGAGCCTTGGCTAACAGCTCTAACGCACTTTCACCATGACCTTGAAAGGCATAGGGTGAAGTACGAGGCTTATAGGCTCCTCCACGAAGAAATTGTGCCCCAGCGGTTTTAACTGCTAGTGCAGTATTGACAATCATGTCTTCATTTTCAACTGAACAAGGTCCAGCAACTACCACCAAAGGATGATTTTGACCAAATATGACGTCTTCATTTGGAGTTCGTACAATAACATCAGTTGGTTCTCCATAGCGAAATTCCCTTGAAACCCGTTTAAAAGGCTTTTCTACCCTCAGAACCTGCTCGATAGCTGGACTCAAATTTTGGATTTGCTTCAAGTCGATTTCCGAAGTATCTCCAACTAAACCAATCACAGCTTTGTGCTGTCCTACACATATTTCTGGAACTATATTCCAGTGTCGAACTTCCTTACTAATTCGCTCAATTTCTCTTGTTGAAGTACCAGGTTGTAAGACAATAATCATTGGCTGTCATCCTCTTTAGATAAGATGCTTAGGTCTACTAGCCCTCAATCAGCATATTTGATTTGTAGTATCTGATGACATCATCTCATCTATACTACTAAAGCACTGATAGCGAGGGATTGAATTCTGCTAAAAATCTTGCTTCTGATTTCAAATTGACACTGCGTGATTTAAATTGCAAACTGACTTATCCTAGCGCAGCCTCATTGAGAGGAGAGGGATGTGTTTTTTTCATTAATCCAATGAAAGGCATGAATAACTCTGCAATCATTTCTAATTGTATCTGTTGTGTAACATACTCGGCAATCAGTTTTTTATTGGTAAAACTCACTTTTTTGTGGCTGCTGGGTGTTTTTAGTGCGTTGTAACTTTCTCCAAGCTTGAGGGGTTGTTCCATAACGGATACGAAACTGGTGAAAAAAATGACTTAGACATTGATATCCTATTTGAGTCGCAATTTCATTGACTGTCGCGTCAGTTTGTATGAGTAGCAAGCACGCAGCTATCATCCGACGCGTAATAATCCAGCTTTGCACTGTTTGTCCTGTTTGGCGTTTCACTAAATTAGTCAGGTAAGATGAGGAATAACCAACTGCAGCAGCCACATTTTCAAGGGTAATTGGTTGGTGATAATTAGCTTCAATAAATTGAAAGACCTTACTTAACAGGGGATCGTAAGGAAAAATAGATTCAGAGAAAGTTGTAGTAGTTACGGCTTTCAGGGCTTCTGAAGTGGATTTATACCTTGTATACCAGTTTTTGAAAGTTGTTTGCCTTTCCAAACGGGCTGAGATAGCCCTCAGTAATTCCTCTATTGAATAGGGTTTAGTCAAATAGTCATCTGCTCCTAACTCCATTGCCTTCCGAATGTGAGTTCGATTTACTACCGTAGAGACAACAATAAAGGGAATAATAGCTGTAGCTGGGTTTTCACGTAGAATAGTTAGGACACTATAGCCATCTAGTTTTGGTATTGTAATCTCACTAATGATTAAATCAGGCAGTTGTTGTTGTGCTGTTTGGACACCAAGAACACCGTTATCAGCTTCTATAGTGCTGAAGCCTTCAGCTTTCAAACTTTCTATAAGGAAGTTTCGGGTTTCTACAAGGTTTTCAATGACAAGAATTTTCTTCACCTTTCCTCCACCATTTTAATAATGGTTAATCACGCACACATTTATGAATGCGATCGCACTCCTGACTCTTACTTAGACTCTGGTTCAGACATTCTTGGCGGACTTTTACTTTTGATGCCTGTGTTTAATATTATGTTCGCTTATATACCTTGAATAAAACTCACGCATTCGACGTTAGCGACTGCGTCTCCAAAGGAGAAGTCGTTCCCGTACCACTCCGTGGAAGCAAGCTACGCGTGGCGTCTTCGCTCTTGAGAAGGGTAGACGCAAAGGCGCGAAGAAGTGAAGAAACTTTGATTATGGTTATGCTCTAAGGACATGATATAACACCTCATTTTTCTGTTGATCTAGATTTTTTGAACTTTTGGAAATCACGGAGAGTTTCAGACTTAATCATATATATAGCAATCCTATTTGAGATATAAACAGCAAAACTCTGAAAAGCTTGTAAATAAAAGCTGCGACAAATGTAGTGTTTGTAATTCATTTAGGATTGCTATAGGGTTGATTCTAGTGTACTTATGCATTTAATTAAGATAAAGACAACGGTTGATTACAAAACTGAGTGAGCCCTATTATTCATCACCTCGCTGATTTTCTGAGTAGCACCCCACGGGTAACAGTTGCAATTCTTACTGAATGAAAGTGATGTAATTTTCTCCTACGCCTTACACCTCACAACGCCAGTTCACTCATCGTCGGAAAACCCGCCCACGGGGCTAGCTTCCCTACAACCCTACACTCCCACACCCTCACACGCCTGTATTTCTTAGGAGTGCAATCAATGAGGAATGCTGTTGATGATTGACCTAATTTTAAGAAGTCACGGTTTATTGCACATAGGTAGTTTTATGCAGTTTTGGTTGCAGATAAAAGACATATGTTCTAAAATGAACGACAGCCCTCATAATAATGATTCGTAGTGAATAATGAATAATATGCAGTTCTATTGATTTCTTAACAAAAGTTAACCTTAGGTAGGTAAACTTCCTATTTTTAACTTACTATCCACATTCAAGCAGGGTGGCTCAACCTATGGCTCTCTGGTGGCTCAGTTTTTATCCTCGTCTACGCAATGCTGCAAATTATTCGGGCATGATTGTGTCTTCAATATTTGCTCCACTGAAGTTAGCATCCTTAAGGTTAGCACCTTTAAGATTAGCTCCTCTAAGATTAGCTCCTGCTAAGTTTGCTCCTCTTAGATTAGTCCATCTCAAGTCAGCGTTGCTCAAGTCAGCCTCACTCAAGTTAGCTTTACTCAAGTAAGCACCACTAAGGTGAACTTGGTTGAGATTAGCCTTATGCAGATCAGCTTTGTAAAGGTAAGCTCCGATAACTTCTGCTTCGTACAGATTTGCTTTGCTAAGGTCAGCTGCAATTAAGTTAGCTGTTATTAGGTTTGCAAAACAGAGGTTAGCACGAGTTAGCTTTGCTGCATCTAAATCGGCATCTCTTAAGTTAGCACCTCTAAGATCAGTTCCAATTAAATTAGCATCTGCGATCGCAGCCCCTTTGAGATTCGCTTCTCTCAAATCAGAACCAATCAGATTTGCCTCTCTTAAATCTGCTCGTGTCAGTATAGCACCACTTAAATTCGCAAGACTGAAGTTAGCCTGAGTGAGGATAGCTTCCGTCAGGTTTGCTTTGTACAAGTTAGCACCATTCAAATCAGTACCCTTGAGATTCACTCCCACGAGGAAAGTATAGCTGAGATTCGCCTTGCTCAAATCTACTTCTTGGAGGTTAGCGCCATTGAAGTGATTCCCCTGTAAATTGACAGCGCTCAAGTCTGGTTCAATTTGGGGGTTTTGCTTTCTCCACTCAATCCACCTGGCTGTACCTGATTTGAGTAAAGCCAGATGCTCGTAATTTGCCATTTTCTGCTCCTTTACTCTTGACGCCCAAGTTGGGGACTGCGACCTGCTACACTTTCAAGGGCTGCTAGCGCTCCAGCTGCACCTGCAAGAATATCGCGTTCTTCTCCACCTAAGTAAAGCCGCCCAAAACTCCCCACAGCTTGAACCGAAAGGATGTTAATTGCTGCTGCTTTCTCTGCTTCATTTGCAGCTAGTGCAGCATAAGCCGCCGGCTCAACCTCTAATACATACAGTGTTTGTCCAGCCAGTAGCATCTGTCCTCGGCGGTTACGATTGATGAGTTGTGTTTGGTAAGCATCAATGTTACGGATAATTTGGCTGGAAACAACACGCGGTTTGAGACATTCTTCTCTTTTCACTCCTAGTGTTGCTAAAATTGCTTGACCAGCAGCTCGTGTTTCGCCTTGGGAGCCAGAATGAATTTCTAATAGACCGTAAAGTCGTTCGACAACCAGCACTCCCGGACGCACGGAAGCAGCTTTCAGGGCTACGTCGGTAATCTTGTTAATTTCAATACCAGGAGAGATTTCGATCCATAATGACGTATCTCCCGGTAATGGCAAGAAACCTTGAGCTACCGTTCCCATATATGCTGCATGTTGTGGTTGCAGGTTGTCGAGAAATACGAAACTGCGTAGTTCTATTCCCAAGGTGTTGCTCTCCAATCATGAGGGAAAAAGTGTTTTGTTGCAATATGTAACTTTAGACTACCACAAGAGTTGTCGTGAAAATCAGGTTTTGTGGGGTGTAGGATGTGGGCTTTAGTTAAGTAGGTATCTAGAAACCCGGTATCTCCAAGATAGCGGGTTTGGTGAGCCTCTCGCCAACCTTTAAATAAAACAGTGCGTTACGCTTGCCCTAAGACACCAAACAAATTTAATATTCTTTTTATCACCTTAAATTACTATCTCCGAGTACTTGTTATTTTTTTATTAATATGCATTTATTAAAACAATTAGCGAAGAAACTCAAACAAGAAGTTTCTACTGTTTACCTAGTCAGCATTGACCCTAGAGTTCCTTGGTATGCAAGGTTATTAGCAGTTATTATTGTTGCTTATGCTTTCAGTCCTATTGATTTGATTCCAGATTTTATTCCTATCTTGGGTTATTTGGATGACCTAATCATTATCCCACTAGGAATTGGGTTGATTCTAAAATTAGTTCCCTCCCATATATTGTCTGACTGTCGGGAAAGGGCTAAGTTGCAGCAGTTCCATAATAAGCCAACGAACTGGGTAGCAGCTGGAATAATTGTTGTCACTTGGGTACTGTTGGGAGTTTGGCTTGCACTTGTGGTAAAAAATTTTCTGACATGATGGAAATAGTTGTTGGTGACTAAACAATCATTTCAAATTCTAGATTGTGGCTTTTAAGGAAACTATGAGTGAAATGATCGACGACGTTCGTATCACTCAATTCTAAATTATAAAAATCTACAACTTCATGGTCAAAGTAAGGTCCAGCATGCCAAGTTCCTACTTCTAATTTAATAAAACAATTCCCCGGAATGCGAAACGCTGCTATCTCTTCTATTGCTGGTTCATCTACATCATTATTGGGAGAACAAACTGCCATTAACCAATCTTTTCCTTCCAATGAACCTAAGCATTGAGTGCATTTTATGTGACGGGTAATGTTGTGAAATTTTCTCCCTCGACGGTGTAACTGCATGATGTAGAAGCGAGGAACGCCTTTGTCAAGTACTAATTGAGCATCGTCAGCGTCAAATGATTTGCCATCTTGACTAGGGAAAATTACCTGTCCGTATCGACGAAAATTGTCTGGCGTTATCCATTGTACTTGCAATTGTTGCACTATCTTTGATGTACTCATATCGACTCCGCTTACTTTATCAATAATTATTTTATCCCATTGCGTTGAGAGGCTTTTCTAAAAACAGGGTGTAGGGTTGGGGGAAACCACGACAAAACCGGACAACCTTCTCTACGAGTACTCGTGGGGGTTGGGTCTAAACGTGTAAACATATACCTACTCCGGAAAAATCCCCCCTAAAATTAACTAGTTTTGCACCCAAAATCTTGGGTTAGGGCTAAAAAACCCAGTTTCTTTCGCCCTTAAAGACTAATCTCTCGTTGCGCCAACCAGAAGAAACCGGGTTTTTGGGATTTCTGTACCAATGCTTTAGGGGTGTAGGGGGTAAGAGTGTTTCTGTCATGAAATCACATCAATTTTTTTGGTGTTAGATGTAAGTTTTATTAGATATTTTTATCTATCGGAGAAAATAAAAATCATGTCCAAATTTTAAACCTCAGATACTATTGCAATCCTAAATCCTTCATAAAAGGCGAAAAATTAGCATTTTAAAGCTATTAAGCTCCTAAAATTTTGCAAATTTCACAAATCAAATAGAGTTGTTATATCTAGTGGTTCACCGCACTAGTCATGAGGGATTGTGGGTAGTGAGAAACCGGGTTTCACCGGACTTCAAGTACCATGTATTGATCAAACATTTTGCAGCATTCTCAACAAGACCCAAAAAAATCGGGTTTCTATACAAAGAATCAAGCTTTTTTTGCGCCGTTATTCCCGACTAACCTGGTTTTTCAGCCTGGTGTATGATACAAGTTATGATGTTTTCTTTCTTACAAAAAAGATTCAAAATTGATAAATAGATAAAAGCCTTGGTAAATCAGGGTTTTATTTTTATCTAAAGAAAGTAATTAAGATATCTATTCTCAGAAGACCAGATGAAAATTTTTTTGAAGGGCTGGCATTTAAAAATTTATGGTGTATACTCTCTATTTAGACAGTAATTTCTGTTACTGAAAGGAATTGACAGGGCTGCCATCACTATCTTTTTAACTTGCAGTAGATCAGTGAAAGGCTATGAATACCACAACATTTGCAGTAGAAAACTACTGGAACGACGGCTTTGTCGGAAATATTTCAATCGCCAATAATAGCGACAGCTCCCTCAGAGGATGGAGTTTAGAGTTCGACTCATCTTTCAAAATTACAAACATCTGGAATGCAAAGATTGTCTCAACCGAAGAGACAGAGCAGGGATATCATTACGTCATCAAGAATTCTGATTGGAATGGTAATGTTTCTTCTGGGAGCAAGGCTTCTTTTGGTTTTAATGCTAATCACTCTGGAGTTATCAAGGAACCAAGTAGCTATGTTCTCAATGGAGAATCTTTGAATACAACTGTACCTGTACCACTTCCACAACTCTCAGTTAGTGATATCACAGTCAACGAAGCTGATACAAGCAGTAACGCGGCTACTTTTAAAGTCGATCTGTCTGAAGCTAGTCAGGAGAAAGTAGAGGTTAAATATGCTACTGACGATGGCACAGCTATTGTAGGCTCCGATTATAAGGCGATGTCTGGAACGCTTACTTTCGCACCTGGTGAAACTAGTAAAACAATCAGTGTGCCAATTCTTGATGATAAATCAACTGAAAGCAACGAAACATTTACCCTCAATCTTTCAAATCCTACAAAGGCTGCGATCGCAAATGGTAAAGGGATAGCAACTATCCAAGATAACGACTCCTCACCAACAGATAACATTACCCCACCGACAGATAACATTACCCCACCAACAGATAACATTACCCCACCAACAGATAACATTACCCCACCAACAGACAACATTACCCCAC
>JAWQFQ010000069.1:0-12057 GCA_035967975.1 Scytonema sp. PMC 1070.18 | reverse complement strand
AACATTACCCCACCAACAGACAACATTACCCCACCAACAGACAACATTACCCCACCGACAGACAACACTAAACCCCCAACAGATAACATCTCGCCACAAACACCACAACAAAGTACTTTCAACTACGGTGAAGCCCTCCAGAAATCCTTCTTGTTTTACGAGGCTCAACGCTCTGGTGACTTACGTGCAAATAATCGCATTGCATGGCGTGGTGATTCTGCTCTTAATGATGGTTATGATGCCAACAATGATGGAGATGTGAAAGATCCTGGTGATGTTAACCTGACTGGTGGTTATTACGATGCCGGAGATCATGTCAAGTTTGGCTTCCCTATGGCTTCTACTATGACCATGCTCGGTTGGGGTGTCGTAGAATACCGAGATGCCTATAAGAACAGTGGTCAATTAGACGAAGCACTAGATGCAATCAAGTGGGGGACTGATTATATTCTCAAGGCTCACGTTACTGACGAAAAAGGCACCAAAGAATTTTGGGGACAGGTTGGAGCGGGCGACCTTGACCACTCTTATATGGGACCTCCTGAGAAAATGACAATGGAGCGACCCGCTTTCAAAATTGACCGTGAGAACCCAGGTTCTGACTTAGCTGCAGAAGCAGCAGCGGCTTTAGCAGCTGCTTCCATTGCTTTCCGCCCCACTAACAGCGCTTATGCAGATACTCTTGTTAAAAACGCAAAGCAACTCTACGATTTTGCTGATACTTATCAAGGCACATATTCTGAGTCCATTCCTGATGCCTCCAAATTCTACAATTCTTGGAGTGGCTATCAAGATGAACTGGTTTGGGGTGCAGCTTGGCTTTACAAAGCAACTGGTGACAAGTCTTATCTCACAAAAGCTGAAAGCAATTACCAAGGAGTGTGGACACAAGGGTCTCACAATTGGGATAACAAACAAAACGGTGCTGCTGTTTTGTTAGCTCAGGAAACTGGAAATGAGAAATATCTCAAAGATGTCGAAGGTTGGCTGGATTATTGGAGTGATAAAAGTGGTGGAGGTGTTAAGTATACTGATGGTGGATTAGCATGGTTTGACCAATGGGGCTCGTTAAGATACAGTGCTACTACTGCTTTCCTCGCAGGGGTTTATAGTGATACGGTCAATGACAATGGCGATCGCTACTCGAAATTTGCCGAGAGCCAAATAGACTATATGCTTGGCAAAAACCCCAATAATCTCAGCTATATGGTTGGTTTCGGCGATAACTTTGCCAAAAACCCTCATCACCGTGGAGCAGCCGGTGGCGATGGTTCTTGGGACCATTTCAACAGTTCTCAACCAAACGAACACATCCTTTACGGCGCTCTTGTCGGCGGTCCTGCATCTGCAAGTGATTCCGACTATGTAGATTCTCGGACTGATTACATACGTAACGAAGTCGCACTCGATTACAATGCTGCTTTTACAGGCGCTGTGGCTCGTATGTATCAGAAGTATGGAGGTGACCCTTTGAGTAACACACAGCTTAATAGCTTACCAGAGATATCCCTGACAAGTTGATTTTGACAATCAGACGTTAGAGGATAGAGGGTAGTGGATAGTAGTTGGTAGTTAGTAGTTAGTAGTAAAATACTGATTTGACAGCTAATAAGTACCACTAACCACTATCCACTAACAACTAACAACTAACAACTAACAACTATCTACTAACCACTGACAACTATCTACTAACAACTATCCACTAACAACTAACAACCTATCCAATTTGAAACTCAAATGTTACTAACTCTCTCTTACCAAGACTGAAGCGAAGACCAGGTTTCAACTTATACCATATTCCAGGCAACAAAGGATACTTGTTAATGTAAGTACCGTTGGAGCTTCCCAAATCTTGGATATAGTACTGTTGACCATCAAACCGAAGTTCGGCGTGCATCCGCGAGACAACATTAGAGTTAGGAAATTCTGTTACATCTATATCTGGAAGTATGCTATCACTTGGTTTACCGAGACGAAGTATGGAGAAGTCTTCCGGTAGTTCAATAGCTCTCTGAGTTTGGACATGAATGAGTTGTGGAATCGGCTGTAAGAGAGTGGGAGATGCAGGTTGTACATTAGAACTTGGTTCCAGTGTCGTAACGGAAGACATCGGAACAGAATGCAATTGTGTTTGAGCGCTGACTCTTGGTTTTTTGGTTTTGAGTAAAGTCGTAAAGATAGCAAATGAGATCAGGGCGAAAATGGCGCTAGCAAAGAAGACGGATCTGAGTCCCCAACGCTGAACAATGATCGCTCCCAAAAATGGACCCAATGTCTGTCCCAAAGATTGAATAGTTGAGTTGACTGACATAAATCCAGCCCTCGATTCCTGTGCAGCCAGCCCTGCTAATAATGCTTGTGTGGATGGAAACGCAAGACCCTGCGCTGCACCAAGTAAAAGAACTGGGATAAACAGCAGCCAAAAGTTACCCACTAACGGGATTAATACAAATCCTAACGCAAAAATAAAAAACGAGAATTTTATCAGTTTAATTTCAGAAAAATGACTTGAAATCCTTCCGAGTTGAGACGCAACTATAGCAAGAGACACAGACATACTGGCGAGTAAAACGCCAATCACTCCTTCAGAAGCACCGAGGACACTTCCTGCTAATAAGGGGATAAAGGTTAACAGGGTACCAACTTGCAGCATAAATTGAGACATTGCTGCAAAAAACAAACCCAAGACTTGACGATTTTTAATGCTATTCCACGTGCTTTGAAGATAAGTACTCAGTGTGAAATTCTCAACAGTTTGCTGTCTTGGTAGTCTTAGTGTTGTCAACACCAAAAATGCTATGGGAATTGCAAACAGCGATAGTATCAAGGGATACCGCCAAGATAATAATCCAATCAATCCACCAATAAGAGGAAAAAGCGCCGAACTAATGCCAATTAAACTGGCATTAAATCCCATAACTGTATTAAGTTTTTTCCCTGAGTAAAGGTCACCGATAATGGTGAGTTGTAGAGATTCCAAGCTAGAAGTCCCAACCCCTTGTAAAAACCGCCACACAAGAAGACCGTTAAAACTTTGAGCAAAGCTGCTAAAAGCTCCCGAAGCTGCAAACAATAGCAGCGAGGGAACTAAAACTTGTTTTCTGCCAAAAGTATCAGCTAATATCCCAAATATGGGAGTCACAAATGTACCTGGTAGCTGAAAGAGTGTTGATACGTTGGCGACTTGTTCAACGGAAACATTGAAAGCTTTTGCGATCGCAGGTAGTGAGGGATTGATAATGGTTCCCCCCAGAATAGCCATTAGCGTCAAGCTATTGATAATGTAAAAGTTTTTGTCTTTAAAGACGTTGGTATTCTTGATTTTTGTGGGTGCGGTTGTCATAATTATTTCCTAGCTTGAATTTATGGTGAGATAAAAATATCTGTAACAAGTCTTTACAAATGGAAAAAATCTGCAAATTTTCCCAAGCAACATATCATAGAATCAACGGGAAAGACTATTTTTTCAGAAAAAGTCAATTATTTAACATGATGTTCTTCTAAGGTATATTCTACATACCTTGTAGGGGTCAGCCTATCATGTTATGCACTATGTAGCGACGCAAGACTGCAAGGGAAGCGCGAAATTAGAAACCCGGTATCTTAAAGATACCGGGTTTCTCGTTTCTCCAAAATTCATCAATCACCGTTGTTGAACAATAGCAAGCGAATGGCGAGAATGGCGAAGCCGACGGCTGCGATCGCTTTTAACAATCTTGTTGGTAGGAATTCGGACACGGCTCCTCCTGCTAATGCTCCCAAGAAGCTAGTCAAGAGTAAGGCGCTAGCTGTACCAAAGAAGACAGCACGTCGAGATTGACAGCGCCCCGAAAGTGCGATCGCAGCTAGCTGACTTTTGTCGCCAAGTTCCGATAAAAAAACTGTCACAAAGCTTAATCCTAAAAGATGCCAATCCATAGTTTTGTTAATTGTTAATTGTTAATTGTTAATTGCTAATTGTTCAATGGAAGTCTTTGCAATTAGCAATTAGCCATCAGCTATTAGCCTGCAATCAAATCCCAAAACAACATCACGGAAATGAACAGGAGCATAATTCCTGATGCTTTTTCTACAGTTTTGGGGGAGAGCCGATTTGCCATCCAACTACCGACGACAACACCTAGTAAGCTAGTGGTAATGAGCGCAGCCGCAGATCCTAAGAATACTACCCACGGAGAATGAGACTCTGCACTCATTAACAAAGTAGATAACTGTGTTTTATCACCAATTTCTGCCAGAAAGATGGTTAAGAACGTCGTTACAAAAATGGCTACTGGTGTTTGCAGCTTTTGGGTGTTTTCCGTAACTACAGTTGATTGCAGATGAACCAAAGTTGTCTCAGTGCTGCAATCTATATTTTCTTGTACTTCTGGCTGGCTTTGGTTTTGGGTCACACTGGAATACATTAGGGGCGCGGAGTCAAGTTTCACAGGTCGTATTTTTGGCTTGATAACATTTTCATATTTCTTTCATTTTCTCAAGGTTTTTGACAAATTGCAACCCAATCCCAATAACTATTTATTTCGGTGCAAAGCATAAATAACTGATAATTATAAAGTATGTGTGAAGTACCAATACAATAGCGAATTTTTAACCCATCCATAACCCATCTATCATAGGCAATCCAGTAATCTTGGCGTGGGCAGGGGTTGATTGTCCGAAATGAGCTCACGGACCCAAAGAATAATTGAGGTTATAGATGATGATAAAGCTTGGCTACTCAGCGTTTCAACGCCTCATTACTGGGCGTTCGCTACGTAAAATGTGTTTACTGGTGCTGACTGTGCCGTTCTTGGCAAGTTCCGCAATTAATGCGGCGACTGCTAGCAAGAACGAGGATGAGGGCGAGAACAAGCCATACGCTATTGGACTTTGGGGCGATTTGCCTTACTCGGATTTGCAGGCGACGACGGGAGTCTCCAACCTCATTGCTGACATGAACGCGCAAAACCTGGCCTTCACAGCCCACAACGGCGACCTGAAGGCGGGTAGCTCTACAGACGGCTCGGTCACGCCGACCACCTGTAGCAATGCCCTCTACACCCAATCGCTTGGTTACTTCAACGCCCTGAAGGCACCAGCCGTCTTCACACCGGGCGACAACGATTGGACTGACTGCGATCGCCCCTCAAACGGTGGCTTCAACTCCCGCGAGCGCCTCGACTACGAGCGTGAGGTATTCTTCAGCACTAATTATTCCCTCGGACAGCATCGGCTGGCTCAGGAGGTACAGACGGCAGCGCTATGCCTTAATGCAAACAACACTGCTGTGCCCTGTGTTGAGAACCGCCGCTGGACGCTCGGTAAGGTTACATATGCGACACTGAATATCCAGGGTTCATGTAATAACCTATGCGACACTGCACCTGATTCAGAGGAGTACGCGGCGCGAAACGAGGCTAATATTGCATGGATGAGAGAGACCTTTCAAGTGGCAAAGGCACAGAATTCGGTGGCGGTCATGTTGATCTCCCAAGCCAATCCAGGGTGGGATCTGACCGACGGTACCAGAGCACCTTTACGAGATCCGAGAACCCTCGCGCAAACCGATGGGCAGCCTGATGGCTTCCAGAGCTTTTTATTAGCATTGCGCGAAGAGGTAATTGCTTTCCGTAAACCAGTTGCCTATGTACACGGTGACTCGCACTACTACCGCGTTGACAAGCCATTTCTGGATGCTCAAGGCAGACGCCTCGAAAACTTCACTCGTGTCGAGACATTTGGCAACAATGCGGCGAACGGTAACAACGATGTGAATTGGGTCAAGGTGACCGTCAAACCCCGTAGCCGAGAAGTCTTTTCGTATCAACCACAGATTGTTCCTGGCAATCGAGTAGCGGTTCCGTCTCCGTAATACCAATTCTCTCAAATTTCGCTACACATGAAGTATCTTGTCAGGGCGAACGGCTGTTTGCCCTGACAAGATATCTGTTATCCTCTTTTGGAGAATTGGTATAAGTTCTTGGCTGAAAGCTGATAGCTGACCGCTCAAATTAAAGTATGAAGTCTATTGCGGAGATTGTTGTTATTCCAAGCAGTTCAATCTCTAAGTCCGCAGTGATGTTACCATCACCATTAATTTCTGCTTGAACAAATAGATTTGCATTACTGGTAAAGAAGCGTACTTGGGCACCAGATCCATTGAAATTAGCATTACCAATGAATGTAAAGGCTTGATTGCCGCTCAAAGTTAAATCAGCATCTATCGGTGACAAATCAATCTTGTCCAATCCTGGTACGAAATCTGTGATGATATCTCGCTCGGCATTTGCTGGACTGTTTAGCAATAAGTTAAGACAGCGCTGTTAGAGTCAACAAGGGATTATACTGAGCTACAGAAAACATATGTATTATATTTAATCCATTATCAGTACTTTAGCGGTATCTTAGAGAGATAGATGTAAAGATTATGTGAAATCTGCTTAAAAATGTAATTTTTGTACGGAAACTCTCAACACTACAAGGAAAGCGCAAAAATTAGAAACCTAGTTTCTCCTGCAAAACCGGGTTTCACCCAAGACTACGTAGGTTTAGGGAAATTGTAGGTTGGGTAGAGTGCATACGCAGCAGGAAAAACTACAGTACTGATAAACTTTCATCCTTCTTATGACAGGTTTATAGAAAAACTTAAGTTAGATTTCATGACGACAATCATATGTTTTAATGAATCCAACCATATAGGTATACGGGCGGCACTTACGTGAAGCGCGATCAAACGGGAAAATTTATCCGCAATTGGAATTCAGAACCAAAACAGAGCGTGAATCTGTCACTGACTCAAACAGCTTGGCAGATACTGAAACTGCAAGCCAGTGAACTGGGTATTTCTCGTTCTGAATTAGTGGAACGTTATGCTCGTAGTTTACAGAATGGTTCTTATTGTCATAGTGGTAGTGAAAATAATAGTGGCGAGGACATTATAGAAGCGCTTGTAGCAGAACGAACGGCTGAACTGCTTCAAGCTAATACAAGGTTGCAAGCAAAGATTCAGGAATTGCAACAACTGATTGAAAAGACATCGCATTTATCTCAAGAAACGGGCGGGACGTCCATTCCACAAGAAGAACATCAAATTCTTGCTCAAGCGTCGCAAACATTTGCAGCCGCAAGGTTGGATTTGCAAACTCTTTTGGATACTATTACCAAGCTAGGTAGTGAATTTACGGGGGATGTTTGCGTTTTGAGTCTGTTTTTTGAAGATGGACAGTGGCTCGAAACTGTTTCATACTACCATGCTGACCCTCAGATACGGGAGTTTGTGGGTGAATGGCTGAAGACTTATCCCCATCGTGTGTATGAAGGTTTTGTGAATCGGGTAATACAGACGGGAGAAGCCTTGCTGTTACCAATAACGCCTCAGCAGGAACTCTGTGCTGAAATAAAACGTGAGTACAAGAGTTACTTAGAGGGTTTTATGGTTTCCAGTGTGTTAATTGTACCTCTTAAGCTTCGGGGAAAAACGATAGGAGTCTTAAATTTAACTCGTAATTACCCCGGAAAACCTCACGATCGCCATGACCAGCGTTTGTTTCAAGATTTGGCTGACCGGGCGGCGATGGCGATCGCCAATGCTCAACTTTACCAACAAGCAGAACAAGCACGCCAACAAGCAGAACAAATCGCTGACCGTACCGCTCGTTTACAGTTAGTGACAGCAGCTTTATCAGAGTCTCTCACACCCGCGCAAGTTGCTGAGGTTATTGTGGACCAAAGCATTGCTGCACTGAATGCTGCAGGAGCTTTAGTTGCTGTTGTCTGTGAAAATGGTACCGAACTAGAAATTATCCATAATGTAGGTTTCCTATCCCACATTGTTGAAACGTGGCGTCGGTTTCCCATTTCGTCATCCAGTCCTTTATCTGAAGCCGTTCGTACTGGACAACCCATTTGGGAAGAGTCGATGGAGGAGCGAGCCAATCGCTATCCTCACTTAGCAGATATCTATGCTAACTGTGATTATGCTGCTTGGATTTCATTACCCCTGATAGTTGAGGGACGAGCAGTAGGAGGAATGAGTTTTTGTTTTCACGAATTTTCGGTCTTGAGTCAGAACGATCACTCATTTATCTTGGCGCTCTCTCAGCAAGCAGCTGGTGCGATCGCCCGCGCTCAACTTTATGAAGCCGAACAAAGAGCTAGAGCATCAGCAGAAGCTGCAAACCGCACAAAAGATGAATTCCTTGCTATCCTTTCTCACGAACTACGAACACCATTGAATCCCATTATGGGTTGGACTCAATTGCTGAGAAAGGGCAAGCTGAATGCGAGTAAAGTGGAGTTAGCCTTGAATACTATTGAACGCAATACTAAGTTACAAGTTCAACTGATTGAAGATTTGCTCGATATTTCTCGCATTTTACAAGGCAAATTTAGTTTGCATTCAACTCCTATTGACCTCAAATTAACTATAGAAGAAGCGATTGAAACGATACGTTTGGCAGCCCAAGCTAAGGATATCCAAATTATAACTAGCTTTGAATCAGATGTGGGCCATATTTTGGGGGATGCAGCTCGTTTACAACAAGTTTTTTGGAATTTACTCTCAAATGCGGTCAAATTTACCTCCACAGGAGGTACAATCGAAATTCGATTGGAAACAATTGACTTTCAAGCTCAAATTCAAGTCAAAGATAATGGCAAAGGTATCAATCCTGAATTTTTGCCCTATGTCTTCGATTACTTCCGTCAAGCTGATAGCAGTATCACGAGATTATTTGGCGGTTTAGGGTTGGGGCTAGCGATTGTCAAGCACATTGTTGAACTGCATGGGGGAACTGTCAAAGCTGAAAGTCCAGGAGTTGGACAGGGAACTACCCTTACAGTTAGGTTTCCGCTTCTATCAATACCGACTTCAAAAATGGAGGAGGAAGCAATAATGCAAGATAGGCTGACTTTACATGGAGTTCGGGTTCTCACCGTAGATGATGAGGTGGATAATCTGGAATTAATCGCTTTTATTCTGGAGGAAGCAGGTGCGGCTGTCACCTCCCTATCTTCTGCAAAAGCGGTGTTGGAGGTGTTCGAGCAAATTCAGCCTGATATTTTGGTTGCTGATATTGGAATGCCTGAGATTGACGGTTATACTCTGTTACGTCAGATTAGAAATATGTCACCTGAACAAGGAGGACAAGTTCCGGCGATCGCACTCACTGCTTATGCTGGGGAGGTGAATGAACAACAAGCTTTACAAGCAGGTTTTCAATTGCATATCTCCAAACCAGTTGAACCTGATGTTTTGATTGAGGCGATTATTCAAATTGTGAAGCAAGAAAAAAGTTAAGGAGGAAGTTATACGTATGGAAATAGAAGATTTAGGAGTCAGCGTAGAGGAATATTTAAAAGGATTAGAAGCAGGCGTCGATATTCTGGAATTAGAGCGACTGAAAAGACACGGAATTCCAGAAAACCTAGCCTTAGAAGTGATGGAAATTTCTGAGCGTGTAATTAATGGCACAGCCACACCTGAAGAAGTTACCAGAGGACTCATGATTTTAACTCCATCACTGCGAGACAAACTTAACAGTTAAGTTTTTGGATAAGTATAAATAAAAACTATATGAAGTACAGTTCATCTGCGTTTATCTGCTATAGGCTGCGGTTTTTTGATTCACAAGAAGTAGAATTAAATAAGGGACTGTGGGGAGTCACAGTAGGCGCAAGAGCCACCAGAATTACATCTCCATTATTGTCAACTACCCATCCCTGTGCTTCCACAATTTGTTGAGGTGACTTGACAGAAAAATCTGTGTGTGTTTGATGAATTGTACTTCTTTGCCGTAATCCTTCTGTACTAGTAACGTGATTCTCTGCATCTGTATCTAGCATCACCCAAGGGACATGAACCGAGCTACTTCTGAGGACTTCTCTAGGGTTAGATGGTATACCACCACGTCCGGAGATAATGAATTCGCTTTGATTTTGAGCGACATTAGCACTACAAGTGGAGGCTAGTTTTGGTTCAATAATTTCCTCTGGCAAGTTAATTAATCCACGGTTGAGGTCAACATCTGGTGTATTGAGATTGACAACACCGTTTAAAGCTGGGTTGGTCAGAGAAATTGCGGTGATGTCGCTTGTGAGAAGACTTTGAGGATCTAGTTGAGTTGGGTCTTTAGTTTCCAGTAGCTTCTCTACGTCTTCTCGATTGCGCTGCACCATACCAAAGATACCAGTAGCGTTGATTTGAATTGTGCCACCAGAACCAGTAAAAGCATTGGCGGTGATATCGCTGTTTTCCTGTAGTTTGGCAACAATAAAGCCATCAGGAACATTGATCGTGATATTACCCCCATCTCCACTCGTCTTTGCGTTACCTGCATTAGTAGAGATTTGACTGTTGCGGCGCAGCAGTAATAAGTCCTGCACTTGTAGGGTGATATTTCCACCCTGACCCGTGTCTGTTTCTGATGTGAGAGTTCCTTTGTTGTCTAAAACTACAGAGCGGGCGGTGATGTCGAGCTCGCCTGCTTTCCCCAAATTATTTGGATCTCCGAGGTATGTCACATTTCCTGGAATTTCATTGCTTACAGTTATAGTAGCCCCATCCCGAACAATCAATTGCCCTGTCAAGATTGTCAATTTTCCCGCATCTTCAGGACCTAGAGTCATATTAGATAAGCTGCTGGGTGCAGAACCATTTGCCGAAGTTCCAATCATCTCTACAGACACAGAAGCATTAATGGTCAAATTTCCCGCAGCTCCTGTAGCTGGTATTAATTGTGAATCCTGTCTGATTGCACCAGAGGCTGCTGATACTCTTGCTCCATCTTGGATACGCAATCTTGGAGTGGTGATGGTTATATTACCAGCCTTTCCTTCGTCAAAAGTTGTACTAGCTAGTACACTGGGGAAAGTCCTCTCTGAGGTGACAAAATTACCAATCAAGTTGACCGACTCAGAGGCGTTTACAATCAAATTTCCCCCTCTACCTTCTCCGAAAGTACCCGTTAATACTTGTGCTCCATCCCTAACAATGAATTCCTGAGCTGTAATCGCTATGTCTTTGCCATCTTCAGCACTCAAATTGGCATTTATTGCTAGTACTAGCCTACCAACTAATTCTACAAGCTTGCCCTGCACTTGGATACTGCCGCTACCATCTTGACCGCTCGTGTCTATGATAGATGGTACTTCAGAACCGTTAACGGTTTTTTGAACAAGGCGAATATTTTGGAAATTTTGGACACCAGAATACCCCAAAAGCCAACCTTGATTTGTTGGAATCAGACTGACCAAACTATTATCCCCAACACTTCCTAGTTCAATTCGTCCCGATGCTGCTGTTAAATTTCCACCTTCCAAAGTCACGTCACCACCTACTAGTGCCAAGGTTTTACCAGGCTGCACCATAAGACCCACGGAACTATTAACAAAATTAGTCACACCATCCAAACTAGTTTGGGATTGATTGCGGATGGTTCCCGTTGCTGTTCCAAATTGTAAGCCGTTGGGAACACTGACCGTCAGCACAGACGTGGTTTGGGGATTTGTGGCACTAAACTTGGTCCCATCACTAAAGTTAAGACTACTTGCTGTAGTTGCTACAAATGAACCGCCGATATTCAAAGAGGCATTGGAACCAAAAATAATGCCATTGGGGTTAATTAAAAATAAGTTGGCGGTGTCATTGGCTCTAAGTGTACCACTAATATCTGAGATAGACTTGCCCGTGACTCGACTAATAATATTTTGAATATCTGTGGCGTTGTTAAAGTAAGCTGTAACCCCATTAGGTACAGAGAACTGCTCAAAACTATGAAACAGATTGTTTCCTGAGCGGGTTCCACCTTCAATAACTCTAATACTTTCCTTTGTTGTCACGCTTGAATTATTAGGTAAAGTAGCATCCGGGGTAATTTGGGCAACAGTACATTTGCACCACAAGGCAATTACACTACTCATTGTGATTCCTAGCCCTTTCATCCAACCCCAAAGAGTACTCATATAAAAATTGACATCCTCTATGCAAACAAACTGTTACGGAATAGTGGTGCAATTATATTACAAAAAAAGGCAGAGGAGGGAGTGTGGGAGTGAGGGAGGGAGGGAGTGAGGGAG
>JAWQFQ010000068.1:0-40452 GCA_035967975.1 Scytonema sp. PMC 1070.18 | reverse complement strand
TGTTCCCGATTCAGTATCTGTTAATTTAGCATAACAAGTACTGAAGAACCATAATCATTTGTTGCATCATCTAGCCTAGATAGTTGTGATTTCTACAAAGGCTGGTGTAGTGGAAGGAATTCCACTCTCCAGTCTTTTGTGTTATTTCACCATATTCATTTTCAAAATTATTACAGTTCATTACAGAGGATATTTCCCATGAGTTGTAAATACCAAGATCATCCTTTTCCTCCTTGCCGTTTTGAGGAACACCCTACAAACAGAAATATTTACTTTTGTCCTCATTGTCAAGAATGGTATGACGTTCGGGATGTTGGTCATCAATCTCCTAAATGGCTGCTGTTCATTATGGCAATCATCATCGTAGTGATTGCTAGCCTTCATTCTTCTAATTCTGTTCAGCCTAGTGAAGAGAATTCTTCTACTCCCAACTCTATTTACTAAGAGTAAGGCTGAGATTGAGTCTTCCTTAGAAAAGACGATTTGCATTCTGTCTTGTAATTCTTACCAAAAGGCAAAAATTATGAAATCTAATCTCTCAAACAATCACAATTTCCTTTTTAATTTTGCTTGTCGGGTTTTAAAGTATTTACTTCTGGCTTTACTTGGTTTTGCTTTGGCTTATGTTATATCTAAAATTTTTGGATTTACATTCATTGTCAAAATCTTTCATTCTTCAAGGATTTGGACATGGTTGTTACGTGTGGTAGCTTTTATCTTTTGTCTCTTTTCACTTGCCATGATTGCTGAGTCTTCACGTTAATTTTCTTCGACATTGTTACATTGGTCTTGATAAATGCCCTCACTTTAATTTTTCTCGTAAATTAGAGGAGGGGTGAGGGTTTTTTGTCTTTCTTGTCGATTTCAATTGGTTGCATGAAGAATTATGAAACCGCAGATAAACGCAGCCTATCGCAGATAAATTGTATCTATGGCATCGCGGCTTGTCTAGACTGGGCATAGATTGTGTAGAAGATTCATTAACTGCTGTCCGTCTTCTAGATAGGTGACATACTCACTTTCACCAATCTGGGCATCTTGACCTTCGAGATCGACCCCATATTGTTCTGCCATAATCACAATGGGTGCTTCAGGAGAACGTTCTGCACTCTTACGAATAGACCGACCAATGTCAACTAACTGGTCGATTGATTGTCCCATTTGGTTCAACAAAATTATATCCGTCTGGAAGCTCCCATTCTTGACCCGCTCGATCGCATCTTCTTCATTGAGTGCTACGATAACACAGTAACCCCATTTACGCAGATTATATATTAAAGCTGGTCGCACTTGGTCGTCAGGTTCAACAATTAAAATGGTTGGTGGAGGCTGGTGATTTTCGCTCATCTTCTGGCTTTTCCTAAAACGTTATCAACAGATAATTAAGAAGAGGACTTTTGTCTCGTAACCAGCTTTGATTTGTAGTCATTTAACAATCCAGTGCAGTTGGAATTGTGCTTTTCGATCAAGGTAGGCAACATAACCCTTACGGGCAAGATTTGTGCTTTTCCCCAAGCAAGCGATCGTACTCCTGTTTAACCGTCTTGAAACACTCACACGAATAGTTTTCTAGCCCTTGCAAATCGAGGATTTCAACATTACCGCGATGGTAGCGAATCAGACTATTCTCCTGAAGTTTTTGGGCCGTTTGAGTCACGCTAGAACGGCGCACACCTAGCATTTCTGCAATAAATTCCTGAGTCAGTGTGAGATTATTCTGTTCAACGCGGTCTCTCACCTCTAACAGCCAGCGTGCCAAACGTTGTTCGACGTTGTGGAGACTGTTGCAGGCAGTGGTCTGTGAGAGCTGGGCGATGAATGCCTGGGTGTAGCGCAGCATCACGTCGCGCATCTGCTTATTGCAATCGAATTCATTTAGCAACACCTTTGCATCAATTTTCATGGCACTGCCTGCAACCTGGACAATGTAAGTTGTCTGTGTCGTCTCTCTGTCACCCATGAAGGCGTTGACGCCAATCACCTCTCGTTTGCCAATGATACCCGTTTCAGCGGTACGCCCATCATTCATGGTAATAGTAATTGAGAGAACACAATCAAGGGGAAAATAGAGGTCGATGATCGGCTCATTTGGCTCGTGGAGACGCTGTCCCCGTTCCAAAGTGACTCGTCTGAGATAGGGAATAAGCTTTTCATATAGTTTATGGGGTAGAGCATCAAGCAGACAATTTTGAGCAGCCATGTCTTAAAGCAACTATTTATATAACAACTTCATATTTCGTGATATCATAAAGCTAATTTAGCACCAATGCTTACGCCTTATACGCAAGTCGGAAGTTTTTAGCTTTTAAGGCTGATTAAATCGATTTAAGAGGATGTTTGTAAAGTCTACCTTTGTATCCAAATCCCCCCTAGCCCTCCTTAAAAAGGGGGGAAAATACTCTCAAAGTCCCCCTTTTTAAGGGGGATTTAGGGGGATCTAGAACGTTTTGCTACCAACACGAGGACTTTTAAAACATCCTCTAAGAGTTTCATGTTGGTCAAAACCGAACAGACATCTAAGTTGCAGGCTTCTACTCTAGTAGAGTAAAGGTTTCGACTGAAGCAAAACAAGTGTCCGTGATATTAACTCTGGATTCCCATCGTACTAGCGTCTCCACCCCATCGTTAAAAACGGCTGAATTAGAAAATTTACTTAACTACCTCAAACGAGTTCACCAGATTGACCTAACGGGCTATAAACGTCCTTCTTTGATGCGTCGAACCTTGGTACGGATGCAGCAAGTCGGAGTTGAGCACTATCAAGACTATCTCGACCGTCTACAGCAGCAACCAGAGGAATTAGCTCACTTTTTAGATACCGTTTTTATCAACTTCTCCTATTTCTTTCGCGATCGCCCCGTTTGGGATTACTTAGCGAATCAGATTGTCCCGCAGATCATTGCGAACAAGGAGCCAAATGAGCCAATTCGGGTGTGGAGTGCAGGGTGTGCTTCAGGGGAAGAAACCTATTCGCTGGCGATGCTCCTAGCAGAAGCACTGGGGGTAGAACAATTTCAGCAACGGGTACAACTTTATGGAACAGATGTCGATCGCGACGCTGTGATGCAAGCCCGTAAAGGCTACTACTCTGCTCAGGCGGTTAAGACAATTCCTGCGGCTTTGCGAGAGCAGTATTTTGAGCGAAAACCCGATGGCTACCTCTGGCGAACCGATTTACGCCGCTCAATGATTTTTGACTGCCGCGATCTCATTCAAAGCCCACCCTTACCCCGTATTGACCTGCTCGTTTGTCGCAATACGCTTATATACTTCCAGCAAGAGGCTCAAATCCGGGCATTGGTCCGCTTTCATTTTAGTTTGAGGAATAACGGATTTCTAGTACTAGGGCAAGCAGAAAAGCTGGTCGCTCATCCTCAAAGTTCACTTTTCACACCTGTCGCTCAACAAGTCAGCGTTTATACAAAAGTGCCAGATGCCCATCGACATCCACGCTTGTTAGCGATCGCCTTTTGTTCCTAATCAAAGAAAGTTCAAGCGGCTAAGTAGGTAAGCGCAGATAAACCTCAAACCTATAAACACTAATCTCACTACACCCCTTTGTTGCCTAAAAAATACGTAAGAATAGAAAGAGAACATCAACTAAGTTGAGCCTTACTAAGGAAATTTCATTTTGAGTCAGTTACCGAATTGCGTCATTAGTCCTCCGTGGTGGCAACTTATATATTGGATTGCCGATCCACTCGGATTTCAAAATAAATACAGTCAAAAATATGGAGACATCTTTACCATGCGGCTCAGTGGATTGGGAACATATGTTCTCATCGGCAACCCGCACGTCATTCAAGATATCTTCAATCAAGATGCTAAACAGTTTGATGTGGGTCGTGCAAACGCACTTGCAAAACCTCTCATCGGAGACAACTCCTTGATGTTGATGGACGGCGATCGCCATCGACGAGAACGCAAATTATTGATGCCTCTATTTCACGGACAAAAGATACCGACTTACGCCAAACAGATATGCTTAATTGCTGAACAGGTTGCAAGCCAATGGCAAATCGGTCAACCCTTTATAGCTCGCTCTGCCATGCAAAAGATTAGCCTTGAGGTGATTTTGCAAATCGTTTTTGGCTTAAGGGAAGGCGATCGCTATCAACAACTGAAATTTCTACTTACAGATTGGATTAACACAATCGATTCTCCCCTTCGATCCAGTATTCTCTTTTTGCAGTTCTTACAACAAGATTGGGGGACTTGGACTCCTTGGGGTCGTATGAAAAAGCGACAACGCCTCGTTCACGATTTACTTCAGGCAGAAATTGAAGAGCGAAGAACAAAGGAAAACTCCGAGCCAACAGATGTCCTCAGTTTGATGATGGGGTAGGAAGGAGCTACCTTATAGATACAAATATGGTTTCCTCTATTTTGAACCCAAAATACACGAGCGCATATGCTTATGACGGTAGCGGTAAACTTAAGAGTCATTATGGGTGATAACAGTTATTCTAGAGTGTTCGTTCGCGCAAGCGTCTCCGAAGGAGAGGGCAAAAGTTCCCACGACACACAGAGGACGCCTGTAACTCTGGGTACGCTACGTAGTCTTTTGGCTGCATAGCGAAGGAATCCTCATCTATACCGTAAGGTTAGATGGGGTGCGTTCAAGAAGAATAACAAAATAAAAAAAGAAGCCTGTACCCTATTGACTGAAGACATCTACACTCTACTTGGGCAAGTTAGACATGGAGTTTTGATGAACTTCTGTTAAAAAGGGTCTTCAGTTATTTATAATAGAGGGGAAAGCCGCTTCCATAGCTGCTTTATTAACTTTTAGCATAAAACTTGGAGGATAAGACAATGACAGCAACACTTACCATGTCTTCCCTCTACGATAAACTCTCCCAACTAGGCTTAAACCGAGATTATGTAAGAAATAATGGTTTACCGAGTTGGTGGAATGATGAACTTAACAATAAATCATACGCTGTGTTAGAAGGGGCTGGTTACATCGCCGAGCGCCTTAACCTTGACTTAAAATCCTTGTTAGTACCAGAAGAAGAAATTAAGTTTAATTCCTTTCCTCCTACTAAGTTTAAGCAGCATAACAGCCAAAATAAGGATCGTCCTCACGTTGCTCAGGCTTTAACTAGTCGGATAGCTGAGTTAATTGCTTACGGTGTAGAGGTTGATTTTACACCTTTACCTGCCGATGTTAAGGTTCTTAGAACAGAAATTTTAACAAGTCATACCACAATTAATTTAATCTCCTTACTTGAATATTGTTGGAGTAAGGGAATTGCCGTAGCCCATTTTCATCATTTTCCTGAAAATACTAAGAAGTTTGCTGGCTTAATTCAATGGCATTTTTCTCGTCCTGTAATTATTCTCACCTCAAAACATAAACACTCTGCCCCTTTAGCTTTTGACTTGGCACATGAATTAGGTCATTTAGCATTAGGACACCTAAAAGAAGGTATTTTAATTGATGAAAAAATTGAAGTTGATTGCAATGATGATGAAGAAAATGAAACTAATCAATTTGCTACTCAGTTATTATTAGGTGATTGTGATAATTGTTTAGAAAGCAAGCCATTTTATAATCATAATCATTTAATTAAACACGCTCTTATCAAGGCTAAAGAAAATCCTACTGTAGAGGCTGATTCAATTGTACTTAATAACGCTTGGCATAATAATAATTGGGGTTTTGCTAACAAAGCTTTATATAAATTAGATTTAGACGCTAATGGTCAACAGGTTATTAATAAATATTTAGCTGATAGATTAGACTGGGATAAGTTTAATGATGAAAACTATGAATATTTAGAAAAAATCTTAGGAGTTTAATATTATCCGTGTCGTTTTACTGTTTAGATAATGATATTATTCTTAAACTTGCTACTTGTAACTTATTCGATGATACCATAAAAACCTTTCGTATTGATACAACTCAAGTTAAAATACTTGACACGTTTAAATATAAATTTGATAGGCAAATTAAGCGTAAAAGAGGAAATAGAGCTAATAATGCTTCTCAATTTAATATAGAACTCGCTTTACAAATTACAGAAACTTACGCAACTATTTCGGAATTAGATATTGATAAATATGATATTAATGTTTATACTCAATTGCTAAACTATACTAAAACTACTAATGATAAAAATAATACTATTGATAAAGGTGAAGCGGTTTTAATCAGTCATGTTTGCTATCTTAATCAACAGGGGGTGACCAATTATTTATTAACAGGTGATAAACGTTGTTTAAGGGCTTTAATTAATTCTGGTTTTACTCATATTATTGAACATCTTGAAGGGAAAGTATGGTGTTTTGAGCAGTTGATTTTAAAGAATATTGAAGAATTTGGTTTTGATATAGTACAACCTAAAATTTACCCTGTTCGAGATTGTGATAGTCAGATAAAGTTTATATTTGGGTATAGTGTAGAAGCACCAGAAGACAGTGTTAAAGAAGAGTTGAAAAAGGAAATTTTAATATTAAAAAAAGAAACTGGTAACTTACTTTATCCGTATCCTAACTGATACAATAACCTTTTTCTGCTAATGCCAGGGTTTCTCATACGAACGCCATCCGTCTCTTAAAGTCAACAATTTCTAGTTACTTACTCAAGAGTGATGAAGGTCAAAGATTAGTAGAGCAAGCGGGTTATGTGCCCATTCGCTCGGAATATATTAGTAAACATCAACATCAGCATCATTACCTATTACGAAATAATTAGCGGATTGAAGCATCGTGACGCACAAAAACAACTAACATCTTTTTTAGAATTTGCCTCATATAATACAGTTGTGTCTCTAACTACAGACTCTACAATGATTTCTGGTGATATTTATGCCAGTCTTAGAAAAAAGGGGACACCAGTAGATGATATCGATATTCTTATCGCTGGAATCGCTATGACTAACGATTTGATTCTTATAACTAATAATCGGAGAGATTTTGAGAAAATTGATGGCTTAGAAATCGAAGATTGGAGTCATGGATAAGCATATATAACATTTCACATTCTAGCTTTATACGTCTTTAATCTATGGGGGCGATCGCACAGAGGCAATCATAGCAGGTGAAGATATCCAGGCGAAGCGTGCTTTTTTAAGTAAAATCATTAATTGTGAGATACCGCAATTTTAACTTTAGGGGAAAAAGCGTCGAAGCTCCTAATCCCTAAAGGGGGTACGCCCGTTCCCCGTTATGGTGAATTATGAATAAAAACTATACTTTCAAGTTCAACTCCTCCACTGCCTTAGAAGCGCTCAAAGCTGGTGACTATGACCCCATCAACTTTTACCAAGCGCGTCTAGACCTGTTTAACCTATCCATAATGGCAGATTATGACCAGCTCGTTTGTCTGCCAACCCTCACCGCTATTGACAAATACTGGTATCAAATTGAAACTGCTAGGAAAGTACTCAGACAACTTGGCGGACGTGCTTTACTGGCGGATGAAGTTGGGTTGGGCAAAACCATTGAAGCAGGACTCATCTGTGCCGAGTATCTGGCAAGAGGAATGGTGCGATCGCTCTTGGTGCTAACTCCCGCATCCCTAGTTTCCCAGTGGCAACTGGAATTAAGTGATAAATTTAACATTACTACCATCACCACAGACAATCGCGACCCGCAACAACCTATTGAGGAATTCTGGACGAATAACCCCCGAATCATCGCCTCACTAAACACGGCGAAATCTGCCAAACACTACCCCCACGTCACCAGCCGCACTTGGGATCTGGTAGTCGTGGATGAAGCGCACCACCTGAAAAATCGCAGTACCCTCAACTGGAAACTGGTTAACGCCCTCAACAAGCGATTTATCCTCATGCTCACCGCTACCCCAGTGCAGAATTCCCTCGTCGAACTGTTTAACCTGTTGACCCTCCTCAAACCGGGACTACTACAAACAGAAGCCGCTTTCAAGAAAGAATACGTAGATTCACGTAACGGACGAGTTCCCAAAAATCCAGAAAAACTGCGTTCTCTAATGCGGGAAGTCATGGTGCGAAATACCCGCGCCTTGGTAGATGTTAAACTACCTAAACGTTTTGCTACGACGATTACCGTTACCCCTTCTGCGGGTGAACAAAAACTTTACCAGGACTTGAGCAAGTACCTGCGTTCTAGTCATGAAAAACTTGACAGACTTTCCCGTACCAATTTGCTGATGCGAGCTGGCTCTTCCCCTGGCGCTTTGGCTGACTCCCTCAAACAACTCACCCAACGCCTACCTGATGAGGAACTGAAGTCTCTAGCAAGACGAGCTGCTCTCCTTAAGCAGGTGGAGAAAGCAAAAGCATTGGTAGAGATGCTCTTAAAATCTCGCCAGAAAACCCTAGTCTTCACCACTCACAAAGCTACCAGTGCGTATTTGGCTCAAACTCTGCGTTCCTCTGATATCCCTTTTGCAGAATTTCAGGGCGGGATGTCCCTCAAAGAGAAGGATGCAGCTTTAGCCGCATTTCGGGACACTGTTTCTGTACTCCTAGCATCCGAAACAGGCGGGGAGGGACGTAACATCCAGTTTGCCAATGTCATTGTTAACTATGACCTACCCTGGAACCCAATGAAAATTGAGCAGCGCATTGGGAGAATTCACCGCATCGGACAAACCCAGGATGTCTTCATCTTTAATTTTTGTCTCAAAGATAGCATTGAAGAATACATCTTGCGTATACTTCACGACAAAATTAATATGTTCGAGTTAGTCGTAGGAGAGATTGAAACGATTTTGGGTAATGTGGATGATGAATTTGACTTTAGTGAAGTCGTTATGGACATCTGGCTGAAGCATCAAGCAAAACCAGAACTAGATACAGCTTTTGACTCTTTAGCTGATAATTTATTAAAAGCTAAAGACCAGTATCGGCAAACCCAGGAACTAGATGAGCAGATTTTTGGCGAGGATTTTGAAGCTTGATGATGTCCGATCCAATTCTTTCCACTCTGTCAAAACTGGTATCATTATATGATGGGGTCGCCGAACCAGACGGTGACAATCAAATGATGGTGCTGCTGAGTGCTAACATTGCTAAACAGTTGCACTTGCCCGAAGAGGTGACACTTTCCACAAAAGCCGATGTACCTGACAGTGTTTTTGTCACCTATCATTCGGAATTGTTGAGTCGATTTTCGAGCTTATTGGGAAATCGGGGTTCAGTGAGTGCGATCGCGATCGACTACGACGGCTACCTGAAAACCACGGGATTTGAGAAACAACTCCTGCAAACCCTAAAGCCCCAGAACGGTTTAATTCGTTTTTTAGAAGCAAAACCAGAGACAACCCGTTATCTGTGGTGTCATGTAGCGTATACTGCTGAAGCCGATGAAAAAAGAGTCGGCATGGTTTCATTCATCATCAACGAACTGACTCAAGTTGCGAGAGTCGAAATTGGCAATGCACTGTTTTGGGAATCTGACCGTTTGCCTGTAGAGCATCCAGAAGCAATTTCAGAAAGGTCAGTAGAGGAGATTTCCAACTTGATTGAGCGCACCTCTGCTCAATTGGTGCAATCCGATCTGGAGAACTGGCTCTCGAAGTTAGCTAGAGCAAAAGCCAGAGATGAAGACCGACTGAAAATATATTACAACACCATTAACCAGGAAATTAACAACCGGATTCAATCCCGTCACTTGGAAGGAGAGGACAAGGAAAAAGAACTGGCTCGAATGTCCGCCACTAACAAAGAACTAGAACGTAAATTGGCAGATTTGCAAGAGCGTTATGCTTTGAAAGTGGAAGCTTCATTATACAGTGTAATGGTGATTCACCTGCCCACAGTTCATATTCAGTGTGAATTGGTTCGCAAGAAAATCAAACGCATTGTCACGGCTGTTTGGAACCCCTTCACCAAACTTATTGAGCCATTGCGCTGTGAGCGAAGTGGCGTACCAGTTTATGAGTTTTACCTGGATGATACCAATGCTCAAATCATCGCTGCAACTACTTGGAACCAGAAATCGTGAAACGAACCGTTAGTTCCTTTGCAGGAATTTACACAGTCATATACCACACCTCAACCGAAACACTGCGGTTCATTGATGCGCGTGCGATCGCGAAACCATAAAAGGGAGTCAGCCCCTTCTCCTGACGGAGACGCTACGCGAACGGGGAAGTCAAAAGTCAAAAGTCAAAAGTCAAAAGTCAAAGTAATTGTAACTTTGCAATATCGTTTTTGTCTTTAAAAACAACAGTTTCAATCCCTACAAGGGAGTCAAAGTAATTGTAACGCCAGTTTGTTCATGATGAACTACACATAGAAACTGTTTCAATCCCTACAAGGGAGTCAAAGTAATTGTAACTTTTCCCAAAGTTATCGTTATCAATCCAGTTGTTTCAATCCCTACAAGGGAGTCAAAGTAATTGTAACCCAAGGGATTGTTAGTGTCGAAAAAATGATTCCCCCGTTTCAATCCCTACAAGGGAGTCAAAGTAATTGTAACTTAATTAGTTCTAATACTTCCCCTACTTCTCCAGGTAGTTTCAATCCCTACAAGGGAGTCAAAGTAATTGTAACAGCCCGGTGCTGAAAACGAATGTGTATGAGGTTGACATGGTTCAGAATCGCGGATGAATGAATCATAGCATAAAAAATGAAGATCGCACAGAGTAAAAATCGCTGAAACCCAGTCTAGATAAGGAGCGCGGATGGTTGGTGGGAGAAAAGTGCTGCAAAGCCTTGTAACAAAGGAGTTTCGAGCATTATTTTTTGGATGTCTTTTTCTACAGCTACCCATCCGCGCTTGAGGTCAAGAAAATGGTGTCACCCTAAGTAGGTTTCAACAAATCCAAACACAGCCTGCGGAAATGGTCACCTCTTTGTTCAAAGTTAGCGTATTGGTCAAAGCTCGCACACGCAGGAGAGAGAAGGACTACAGGTGCGTGATGTTGTTTTGCTAACTCTGCCGATCGCACGACAGCCCTTTCCATTGTTTCAACAATTTCGTAGCTGTTGTATCCTTGTTGTTGCAAACGTTGGGCGAATGCAGGTGCGGCGCTACCAATCAAGAGTACGAAGGCTACTTTATCTTTAATTTTTGTTAAAAAAGCAGTATCATCTCCCGCTTTAGCTTCTCCACCAGCAATCAAAATTAATGGACTTTTGACCGATGCTATACCAACTTCGGCGGCTTCGTAATTAGTGGCTTTGCTGTCGTTGATGAAATCAACACCTTCCCAGGTGCAAATGTGTTCCAAGCGGTGGGGAACGCCAGGGAATTCTCTAAGGGCGCGAGAAATTGCTTCCTTGTCAATTCCTGCTAACCTTGCTGCTGCAACTGACATGAGGAGATTTTGCAGATTATGTTCTCCTACCATCCGCAAAGCAGAGGTTTCCACGATAGGTTCTGGTGTTGCATTCAACTTTTCTACAACCCAACCATCTTTTATATAGTAACCTTTGGAGGTAATTAACCCATCTTCACCTTTGACACTTGTCCAATAAGCGTTCGACCATTCACTTGCACCTACATTCCTTAAATATGGGTCGTCGCCATTAACAATTTGTAACTGAGATTGGTTTAATAGATGTGCTTTGATATTGTAATAATTTTCTAAAGTTTTGTGACGACTGAGGTGGTCGGGTGTAAAAGTTGTCCAAATTCCAATCCGTGGTGCTACTGAGGCGGATGATTCTATTTGATAGCTGCTAAGCTCGGCAATCACCCAGTTTATTGGGGTGTAGGGTGTGGGGTGTGGGGTGTGGGAAGAAAGGGCAACTTCACAGGCTGCGTATCCGATGTTACCACAGGCAGGAGCGTTTAACCCTGCGGTTTTAAAAATTGCGGCGATGAGGGATGTGGTGGTCGTTTTACCATTTGTACCAGTGACCGCTACCCAAGGAATAGTTTGCAGGTGTCGCCAAGCCAGTTCCATTTCACCAATGGTTTCTATCCCCATTTCTCGTGCTTTGACTAAGACAGGTATATCCCAAGGAACTCCTGGGCTAACGACTATCAATTGGGGTAAATCTGAATCTTTTAGCTCCAGGGAATACCCCAGTTTAACAGTGATTGGCTCCGCAGCAAGTTCCTGTTGTTGTTTCAGGAGGTCAGGGGAGGTGTTGCGATCGCTTAGCTCTACCTCCCAACCATCCCGTTTCAACAATCTTGCCGCTGCGATACCGGACTTTCCTAATCCAATTACATGAGCTAGAGGCATAGACTGTGGCAGAGGTCCCTGGTTAAGCACTCATATCGTAACGTTTATTGGCGTTGTTTACACAACTTTTTTTTGGGAGCTAACAGCTAACAGCTAACAGCCATCAGCTATCAGCTATCAGCTAACAGCTAACGGCTGACTGCTGACTGCTGATAGCTAACCGCTTAGCTTTTGACAATGGCACCAAAGTCTGCTAAGACACGAGCATGGTTGCGTAATAATCCCAGTAAGTTTAAGCGGTTGCGTTTGATGTCTGGGTTGGGGTCCATGACCAAGACGCTTTCGGGTCCGTCAAAAAAGTTACTGACTGTGGGGGCGATGTGTTCTAATGCTGTGACTAGCTGTCTGTAATTTCGGGATTCTCGTGCTGCTTGAGTTTGCGGTACGAGTTCCACAATGGCGTTGTACAAAGCTTCTTCTGATGATTTTTGGAACAGGTCTTTGCGAACGACGGCTGCGGGGTCAAGCTGTTGGGTGTCCAAATCTCCTTGGGCTGCGAGACGAGTGGAACGATTAACGGTTTCGTAGATATTGTCTATTGTGCCATCGTTGCGGATTTGTTGGAGGAATAAAGCGCGATCGCGTACGTCCAATAAATCCTTCAACGCCCTTTCTGCGTATTCTAAGTCGTTTTCACCTAAAACTGCATTCACTAAGTCATAATCAATGTTCTTTTCTTCTTGTAAAAGCGTCTTGACACGCTGTAAAAAGAAATCTTCTAAAATTCCTACCAATGGTGACTTATCTTTGTTATGTTCCTTAACAAAATTTGTTGCAATCTGCTCTAGCAACTGTTTTAAGTTGATAGGTAAATTTGCTGACCATGTAATCAAAATAATCGCATTTGCTGCACGTCGCAAAGCAAAGGGGTCAGAGGAACCTGAGGGAATCATTCCCAACCCAAAGATACCGACTAAAGTATCAAGTCTATCTGACAAACCAACAACTTGACCTGTCAGTGTTTGGGGTAAAATATCATCTGCGCCTCGTGGTAAATAATGTTCAAAAATTGCCGTTGCAACTGCTTGCGTTTCTCCACTCGTAGCCGCATACTTTTCGCCCATAACCCCCTGCAATTCCGGGAATTCATAGACCATCTGGCTGACCAAGTCGGCTTTACAAAGCAAAGCGGCTCTTCGGATATCTTCCCTTTCTTGTTCTTTTAATTGCAGTTGTTCTATAATTTGTGTAGCGATGTTGCCAATTCTAGTTACCTTAGCTCGTAGCGAACCTAAATCTTCTTGGAAAGTGACTTTTTCCAACTGAGGTAGAAAGCTTTCTAACGGCTTTTCGATGTCAGCTTTGTAAAAGTACTGACCGTCAAACAAACGAGCGCGGATGACTCGCTCATTTCCTTTAGAAATAATATCCGCTTTTTCTGGGTTTCCATTGGAAATTGTGATAAAATAAGGCAGTAACGTCTTATGATTCGTTGCTTTGAACACAGGAAAATAACGCTGGTGACTTACCATCACAGTAGTAATCACCTCAGTTGGGAGATTGAGAAATTCTGGTTCAAAATTACCGATAACGACAGAAGGAAATTCCACAAGATTTGTCACTTCCTCTAACAAATCTGGGTAAACTTCCGCATACCCATCTAACTTTTCCACCGCTTCGTTAATCTGCTGGGTGATGGTGTTTTTCCGTTCTTCTGGATCGACAACGATGTATGCAGAACGCAGTACACTAACATAGTCAGTCGCTTGGGAAATACTTATGGATTCTGGATGCAAAACACGATGACCTTGGGAGATGCGATCGCTCGGTATCTTTTCCGAACCATCATCCAATTCAATTGGTAACACAGCATCATCAAACAAAGCCACCAACCAGCGGATGGGGCGAGAAAACCGCTTTTCACCATCACCCCAGCGCATTAACCGCTTCCCTTCCAAACCCCAAATCCAATCAGGTACAAGTTCCGTCAGAATTTCCGACACTTTCCGACCGGGGATAAGTTTCTGGACAAAAACAAAGTCCCCTTTGTCCGTAGCGCGAACTTCCAAAGCATCCAGTTCTACACCTTGCTTTTTAGCAAAACCCTGCGCTGCTGGTGTTGGTTTCCCGTCCTTAAACGCAGCTTGAGCAGGGGGACCTTTCACTTCCTCTTCCCTATCTTCTTGCTGCGACGGTAAATCCTTGATGAGGACAGCCAAACGCCGAGGAGTTCCGTAAACTTTGACAGCACTATAACTGAGACTATTAGCTTCCAACGCTTGAGGAATTCGGGATTTCCACTGAGCGATCGCATGACTCAGGAAGCTTGCGGGTAGTTCTTCTGTACCAACTTCTAATAAAAAATTCGGCATAGGACACTGTTTTCACAAAAAAAGTAAGGCTTAACCATACTAGTCAATTTCACCAGTTTACCTTGCCTGTTATGCCTACGTTACCAAGAGCGTCAATACTCCTGTAGGAAAATCTGCCACAAGTCGTTTAAGCTGTAACCAGTTAACACCTAGGAGAATTTCTTGAAGTTCATCTCCTCCGAAGACAGGAACTATATACTCTTGTCCATCTAGAAATACAGTTCCTTGATATATATCAAAGCGTGCTTCTCCACTTGCTGTATCCATAAATTCATTCTTAGTTTCCAGAATCCACCCTAGACTTTGCGCGTCTTGGTTGTTAATTGCTAACCAACCTGTAAGTCCTGTATCTAACAGAGCATCAAGGGCTGGCTTTTTTAGTTTTAGGTAAGGCGATCGCATTCCAAAAACCATTCCAAACTAATAACATCTTATCTAAATTAAAATGCATCTGCGTTCATCTGCGTTCATCTGCGGTTTTTAAACCTAAATCATTTGTGAGAAGCGAGAAACCCGATATCTCCAAGATACCGGGTTTCTGATGTAGAATTACAAATAAAACTCACCTAACATTGGATTCCCAGGATTATCTCTTTTTGCTGCTTCTAAAAGTTCACCTAACTGTCCTTGAGCTTCAGCATAGTCAATTAAATTAAACACAATTTCTCGATAATTATCTCCACCAGCAACTTGATTGAGTTTCCAATCTAACTCATAGCTCAACATCATCTCCAAATCTTTCTCACTACGAAAAGCATCCATTAGTGCTTCTGTGAATTCTCTTTTCCGAGAACCTGTTAACTTGCTTGCTGTTGAAGGAGTGTCAACAGACTTTAAGTTTTGTAAATTAGTGTGATTCAGATTTGCTAATATCTGAAAAGCAAAGGCACTAGCATGATATGCTGCAATTTCTTGCCAACCTGCTTTATCTGTTCGACTTTTTCCATCAATCAAGTCAGAAATACCGCGAATCACTAACGCATCCACTTGCTTGCTCGCATGAGTTGCTTGGAGAAATCCCCGTCCTTCCATCTCCACCGCGACAGCGTCACCATAGTTTGATTGAATCAGTTTAAACACACTCGACCTTCTTGAGGCTATGACTTTTCCTCCTGCGGCTATGGGTGCTACTAATACTTTCGGAATGCGATCGCCCAGAGGAGATTTGATTCTTTGCAACCAATCTTCTTTTCTAGCCTCAGCCCTAGCTCGATGTATCAGGTTGTAAGCTGATTCTCCCACATCAGGTCTGGGTTGAAATTCTTCTTGTACCTTCCCAGATTCATAACCATAAATTTTTGTTGCAGCTACCACATCACCAAGAGCGACATCTTTGATACCACCTGCTACCCCTACGAATAATACAACAGATGGCTTGAAGTAGGCGATCGCCCGTTCTGCTTCAAATGCTGCTCCTGTATTTCCTGCACCTACCTCAACAATTCCCACATCCCACGACCGACTATTATTACCAACAAATTTTCCCCGCTCATATATTGTTCCCCCATCATGTACCTCCTCTTGAAGCTCAAGCAGATGAGATCGAACCGCCATATATTCCACTGGAATAGCAGTCAGTATAACCGCACAAGACATAGATTAGATATCTGAACTATAAGAAACCCGGTATCTCCAAGATACCGGGTTTGGTGCGCCCCCGCGATTGTTGAAAACCAAAAAAGCGCACACTAACAATCGATTTTGTTGGTACAATAGGAGATAATGAGTTCAGCAAAAGTATAGCTTGACAAAAGCTAGGGCTTCTTGGATAATATAGAAAGTCGTGTCAGATATGTAAAAAAAATTCGACTTGCTGCCGCAGGCAGCAAGAAGAAAAGAGAAAAGGGCAAGAGTGTAAAGATTAGAGAAGAGGTTCGGCGACGGAAACAACCACGCGAAAACCGATGACGTCGTACCTGTAGTCCGGGTCGCCGTAGCCACGATACGCCGAACGGCAACCCCTGGGATGGTCGTGCCAGGAACCGCCACGCAGCAGCCGATTATCATTATCATTTCTACTAATCCAAGCTTTATTATTTACAGGAGCATCAGCATAATTTTTATGCCAGTGGTCAGCACACCACTCCCAAACATTGCCATGCATATCAAATAAACCAAAGGCGTTAGCTACTTTAAAGCTACCCACTGGCGTAGTTCTTCCCCGATTTTGACCTTTTGAAGCAGAAGCATAAGTGTAGTCGCCGTCATAATTTGCCACTTCAGTTGTAATGGTTTCGCCAAAGTGGAAATGTGTCGTCGTGTCAGCACGGCAAGCATACTCCCATTCTGCTTCACTAGGAAGTCTGTACTTTTTTCCCGTATACTCTGATAGTCTATCACAAAATTCTACCGCTTCATACCACAATATATTCTCCACTGGTCGAGAGACTCCCTTAAAGTAGGATGGATTGGGGTCAAGTTCGCGATTGACCTGAGGAAGATTCGCCACAGCACGCCACTGCTTTTGGGTGACGGGGTATTTACCCATAAAGAAAGGTGGAACAGTAACTTCATGCTGGGGACGTTCATCGTCATAGCTTCCTGCTTCACTTTTCGGTGAACCCATGAGAAAGGTACCACCAGGGATAGCAACCATGTCTAGAGTCACACCATTACCGAGGTCTTCTTTGAAATATTTGGCTTGGTGGCGTTCCTGTTTGACAATCTCTCCTCTGGCGTTAAGGGTAACGACATTAAAGGAAAATTGCGGAAGTTTTCGTCCCGGAATCCATAATTTAACACCTGCAACATTAATTTCTCGCGTTTTTTTAGGAAATTCGTCAAATATTTCTTGTGAGCTTTCCTTATATCCCCTAGCTAAACGTTCCCAACCACGAGCAAAGGTCAGAAGGGGCTGAAAGTTAGCTTCAGCGAGAGGTTCTGCAAATGTTGCAATGAGGGATGTGCTTTTGACTTTTTCTAGGCGATCGCCCGAATAAGTTTGCTGTAATTTTGCAGCCAGTTGACGAGCCAATTCCGATGGTTCAGTATACGCTAACGCAATCCACTGTGGGTTTTCCCCAAAATCTTGGATATCTTTGGTATTTTCCAATTTTTGCTGTAAATAAAAAAGTAAGCCCTGAGACAGCTGTTGGAAGCGATGACTCCCAAAACGTTCATCTTTCCTCAGGAGTTTCAGTAACAGATGACGCACAGCACTATCCATTTCATACAACTGATAACCCGCAGAACGACAAAGATTAGACAGCAAAAGGTCAGGAATCGCCAGCCAATCCACATCCAACCATTCACCTTCACGGTTCAGCAAGGGAAAATTCTCACGCAAGTAGTAAAGCAAATCAGGAGTCAGAGCGAGAGGAAAAGCAGCATGACAAGCAAAATCCAGATAAGCCTGACCAAACATAGCAAAATCAACAATATAATTAGCCGCTGCTTCGTAACGACTAAACTCCTCATCTACTGAAAACGTATGTACAGGTTGTACCCAATCCAAACACTCCTTTACCTTTTCAACAAACTCTTCTTTTCCTCTTTCTTCTCTTCGAGACGCTTCGCGAACGCGCTCTTCTCTTCGAGACGCTCCGCGAACGCGCCTTCCCTGCGGGACGCTACGCGAACGCGGTTCATTTACATAAATCATCTTCGAGCGTAAAAAAAGTAAACCTCCCCGCAACTCATACATCATTCTTCGCCACCCAGCATCGCCAAAAGGATACATAGAGACAAACTTCGCAATTTCACCAGCAGTAGTACCATCCCATCGACTCACAGGTAACGGGTTCAACCATACAACCTGTCGTACCACAGGTTTAATATCAAATAAAAACTTGTCAGTCAGTTCAATTCGCCTTACATTAAAACCACCACGTGCAGACCCCGCATCACTAAAGATAAGAACAACAGTATGATTTTTATGTAAATGGGGAATAATGTCATCAAGGGGTTGCTTTTGCAATAAGTCAGGGTCAGAGTAAAGATAATGCTGTTGAGGTTCTAGTTGAGGTTCCAGAAACCCGGTTTCTTCAAGAAACCGGGTTTCTCTTGTTCGCAAGTTTCCCATCGCGTTGCGAAAGTAGTAAATTTTAGTTTGTCCCAAACGCCCATCTTGTTGCGCTGTTGCAATTAATTGCTCTGCTAAAGGAGCAAACGGCATCATAGAATGACTTTGGTCGAGTAATAGCAACAGTTCCGTTTGATTCACTCGTTCGTATTTCGGTACCGGTTCGAGAAAAAAGCCCTGTTGACTGACCCGTTTGACCGTCGCTGGAACATCAAAATCAACAGACACCCCTTCTCGCATTGGCTGACGCAGTTTCCGCCAACCTTGTTGCATTTGGCGTCGCGTGACGGGGAAGTATTCTTCAGTGAGAGTAAAGCGACGGTCAGGAATTTGCTTCTTATCCTGTTGAAGCGGAACAGCTTGAACCACAAGCATTTCTTCTGTGGAATCTGGGGTTTCTTCTGGTTCACGCTGTTGAGGTGGAGTTGCTTCTAGAGGACTAGAAACCCGGTTTCTTGAAGAAAGCGGGTTTCTGACAGCACTACTCGGCGTTGTTGTCTCGGGTTGCTGCGTGTTTAAGACTTGTCGTTTTAAAAACTCTTGAAAATACTCCTCGCTGTATTTCTCACACAACTTATCAAACCATTCCTCAAAAAGCTTTCTTTCCTTGAGGGACTTCACCCACAAGCGCTGACATAACAGCCGTAGTTCTTTGTAGTTTTCTGGATAAAAGCCTTCCTCCAAAGCTTGGAAGAATAAATGGTAATCTTCTATTTCCAAAGGTAACCCAGCTTCCCGCAGTCCGCAGAACACTTCCACAAGAAGATCGTCATTCGGTAGTGTCATTGTATCGCCTCTTGTAGCGGATGTAAGCGTCGGGAGTTTTCAGCAGTAATCCTAAGAAAGGAAGTTTTCCTGGCTTGAGTTGTGTGCGAATGTTTTGGGGAGCTTCAAACTCTAACAGCGCCGCTACCCAGTCAATGAGTTCGCTTGTGCTGACTTGCTTCCCACTCGTTTTATCTGTATCTTCTCGCAGTTGTAAAAATTCTGCAACTATTTTTTCTGTTAAAGATTCTGATTTTGATTTTGGTAGCTTTCCCTGAAAATGAACTGACACGATTTTAACTAATTCGTCCTTTGTGGGAAAATCCAGGTAGTGAAAGATACATCGACGTAAAAAAGCATCCGGTAAGTCTTTCTCATTATTGCTAGTGACGATCGCAATGGGAGGTGGTGCTGGTTGTTCTGGAGCGGGAACCCAGGTTTGGGTTTCTTCGATAAAAAACCGCTTTTCATCCAGTTCTAAGAGCAAGTCATTAGGAAAATCAATATCAGCTTTATCGATTTCATCTATCAGAAGAACCGTGCGTAGTTGACTTGTAAAAGCTTTTCCTAGTGGTCCAAACTTGATGTAACCTTCCTGGTTAGAGTCTTTCAGGCGTTCAAGTTCCTTCTCGTTCAACTGCTTGACTGCTGCTAATTGAGCATCTCGCAAGCGACCAATAGCATCATAGATATAGAGTCCATCTCTAGCTCTACTTGTCGATTTGACATACCAAGTTTCGTAGGGATAGGTTTTTAAGCCCAAGCTTTCCAAAAGTGCTCGATTCCTTTGCGTGAATTCGTAGGCGATCGCACCTGCTAAGCGAGTTTTTCCACACCCTGGTGCGCCCATAACTAACAAAGGACGTTTGAGAGCGATCGCCAACTTCACTGATTCCTTGAGTTCATCACTAGGAATGTAAGGCGATTCTGGGTCTGTGAATTCCCCTGTATATTGTAGATGACATTGAGTATTATTCATAAGTCTTTGAATCTGCGCTCAATATCGAACCAATTCCCCTGACAATGTGTACAAATTCTCCCCATGATTTTTTCTATATCTCCTCCATTGCTATAATTATAAAACTCGGCAGCTTTTTCTTGAATTTGTTGGCTATCTTGAGGAATATTCAAGCATATCTCTCCTTTCTGATTCCTCATCCAGTTTTCAATTTCTGCTTGACTTAAGGCTTCAATCTTTTTTAAATCAAAATGTTTGGAAAATTGAGCTTCTCTGAACATCGATATTTTTTTGATGACATTTTTCTTATTTTTATACAAAATCAAGAAGAGTAGAAGATAGGAACGACATTGAGACTCTTGAGAACAAGCCTCTATTTTCTTTTCCAATTGAAACCAAAAATTCTCAATAAATTTAGGCAATTCATCTATGACAAAATGTTCAACACCATGCAAGACAATAATTACACTTTCATTTTTCCAGTCTTCACAAATTCGCTCCAAGATGCGCTCAGATAAATCTTCCGATGATACGTTTTCTTTAAGATGCAATTGTTTTTGCAGTTTATTCCATAATTCATCCATGTAAATCTCTCGTTCTGAAAAAAGATAAATAGGTAGCTTTTTTGCTAAGGTAAAATCAGCTAAAGACTCTCTAGATATCAACCGATGCAACAGCCATTTATGACCGCTGTTACCAGAAATCAAGAAAGATGCAGTCCGAGAATTTGATTTTTTATCTTTAAAAAAATCCTTATATTTTGCAACCTGATTTTCAAAATTCAAAGGAAGCAAAGCATGATATAAATTATTATTGTTATCAGATAAATTGACTAATTCCCTTTCTTCAAACTTTGCTAAAATCTCAAAAGCAAAAGCGCTTGCATGACGTGCTGCAAGTTCTTGACAAACTTCTTTATTTATGTGATTATTGCTCTTAATAAGATGAGAAATACCGCGAATAATTAGTGCTTTAACGTCCTGATTTGCATGAGTCGCTTGGAAAAAGCCCCGCCCTTCCATCTCCACTGCGATCACATCACCACAGTTAGATTGAAGAAATCTAAACAAACTAGAATGCTTTGAAGCAATGACTTTGTCTCCTGAGGCGATAGGTGCTACTAATACTTTAGGAGTGCGATCGCCTCTAGGAGCTTTGATTGTTTGCAACCAATCTTGTTTTCTTGCTTCCGCCCTAGCTCTAGATATTAGAGCATAAGTAGATTGTCCCACATCAGGTCTAGATTCAAAAGAAGAACGTTTTGCTTTACCTGATTCATAACCGTAAACTTTTGTTACAGCTACCACATCACCAACAGCGACATCTTTAATACCACCTGCTACCCCAACAAATAAGACAACACTTGGTTTGAAGTAGGCGATCGCCCGTTCTGCTTCAAATGCTCCCCCTGCATTTCCTGTACCTATCTCAACAATCCCCACATCCCACGATTGATTATTGCTAACAAATTTTCCCCGTTCATATATTGTTCCCTCAGGATGTATCTCCTCTTCTAGATGAGTGAGATAGGTACGAATTGCCATATATTCCAATCTAATAGCAGTCAGTATAACCGCACAAGGCATAGGCGAAAGCTCTGATAAGACAACTGCTTGAAAACCGTATTTGAAAAATTTCAAAGATGACAACTCGCGAGTCTAGATACAAGAGCAGAGAACCCAGAACCTCCCCACCCAAAACCAACCCAACCGAACCACCTGATGACCATAGGGAGGTGTCCCTTAGGAGCAGAAATATCAAAGATTACATTATCATAGCTAATCCAATTTTTGTTGTAATCTACTCTCCAACCAACGCGATCGCTAAATCTTCCCCAAGTTTCCTCATCTAATTTGCCATCAAGTTTACCACCGATGTTAAGGTAGATTTGCTTCTGAACGCTCAAGCCAAAACGTCCATTGCTAAATTGAAGCCATAGACTGTCTATTGTGTGGAGGTTAGCGCAGGAAAAGTTGACAAGTTCTGCTGTTTTTATAGAGTCACCTTCAGCATGACGAGCAGCTCGAAGTGCTATCATATAAGTCTCGCGATCGGCTTCTTTCCACTTTCCTGCAGCCAACAAGTCTCGCAGCTTCGTGTAATCTATGTCTTCTTCTAAGCTGAAGTCATATTCCTCTATTATCTTGGGTTCAGCAATTCTTTGCGTCTCTACTGACTTACCTAATAAGAGGACAGGGGATTCCTTTTGTTCATGGGAAGTTGGAAGAATATGCGCTTTTGCATGAATTGTAGCTATGTCTTTATCTCTAAGTTTTAAGGATTGTTGTAACCGTTTCAACATCTCTCGTGTGTGACTGCTGAGAGTCCCTTCATCCTCTATTGTCTCTCTCAGTACTTCTTCGTATTCATCTAAATTTATTTTATACGCCCAGTAACTCTCCAGAACGTCTTTCTCAATTTGTTCCGCTACATCAATTGACAACTCCAGTTCAGTCTGACGGAGCGTCAAAAGGCGACGAGCTACACGTGAAATCTTACCATCATTGATGCAACGCTCTACTTCCTTGCGATACTCTAATTTTGAGTCGCCTGTATATGTCGCTTTTGCAAGTTTAATCTTATACCCCTCTCTGATAGCAAAAATTTCAGGCTTCATTGCATACGTAACTTCCTGCACTTTTTTACGAGCGTAATCATGCAGTTCATCTACTGAGATTTCACCGTCATTGTCTGTATCAGCCGCACCTTTCTCAATTCCTTCTACAAGATACTGAGTATAAATGGACAGGTCTGCATCCTGTTGTTCAAAAGAATACTGGGTGGAAGTAGAAGAAGTTAAAATTGCTCTTCCTTCTACTATTTCCTCAGGTTTGTTAGTGTCTGCGAGTTGGTTCTTAATATCTAATTTGCCATCATTTTTTGCCGTCAAACCTTTTGCAAACGCACCACTAAAGCAACAGTCTAAAATAATGACCTGCTTCTTAGAACGACTATTTTCCATAAAACCATGTAGTAGGCTTGCAGTTACAGCCGTCGTTTTTACCAATTCCCCCTTAGAGTTTTTCTGGGTTTGACAAGTCGTGAGGAAAAGTCTGCCGTTATCATCTGTAATACCATGTCCAGAAAAATAAAGCAGCACTAAATCATCCTTTCGCCGAAAGGAGAACAATTCTTCAATCGCCTCTTCCATTACTTGTCGTTGGGGGTTTTTCAACACAGTGATATCCGCTTCTGCAAAACCACCCATTTCCGGATGTTGCAAAACTCGCCGCATAGCATCAACATCTTGAACAGCTGCAGGTAAAGCTTTTAACCCAGTTGGATACTCACTGACTCCAATCAGTAATGCTACTTTTGCCATATTTTCTATGTTTAAGGATTAATGTACTTATCATTAATGTAAGTATTTACACTAACCGAGAAATTACCATATATATATAACAACACAAACGTTAGGTATTCCGGAAATTTAGCGTGTGACTACATCTGCTCGTTTACGGGCGAGGACGCCCGTACCACAAGAGATTCTTTTGATTTATCAGTAAACATTAATGTTATCCCCTACCAATTATTTCGATAAGCCTTAAATTAATTGCTTCAAGACTATTTAATGATGCGTTAGTGGTGCGTTGATGCTCTTTTAAACTTCTTTTATTTCAAACATATCACCTACATTAACTTTAAAATAGGTGCATAGTTTAATAGCTACTTGACAATCTATTCTGCTGAAAGAGTTTTTTACATAACCGCGTATAGCATTTTCTGTCACTCCTACTTCTCTAGATAACTGAGCTATATTTAATTGTTTTTCATCCATGTATTGTTTTAGTTTACAAATCTACTGCTCGGATGAGCGAGAATTAGAAACCCGGTAACTCCCGCGAAACCCGGTTTGGTGGTGCTTCGACTATTGTGAACCGAGCAGTACTGACTGCTATCTGACATCTTACACCAGCATTAACAACCGGGTTTCTTGCCAAACATATCATCTAGAAGCCTTAATTTATCGTTTAGAAACCCAGTTTTTTTGGTCTTATTGAGAACGTTGCAAGATGTGCGCTATCCATTCCCTTCTAAACTAACCGTTAACAATTGAGCAAATCGCTTCATAATTTTAAGAACAGAATATAACTCATTCTCTGGACGAAATAAAGAAAACTCCGTCGAAAATGCATACTGTGATAGCTCACGATGTATTAATTTAATGAAGATGAAATGAGTCCCATTTGTTGCTAATCCAAAAGTAGGTTGTTGGGTGTTGGGATTAGCCATCATATAAAACAGTGTTTGGGCTGTCGCATCTTTGAGGGAAAATCCTGCTTGCTTTGACTCAATAACTGATACCCAAACTTGTTGCTGTAATACCAAAATATCAATTCGTCCCCAAACTGTTTTGTTCTCATTTTGTAGCGCCACATCTACCCGTTTTTCTAGCACTGGACGAATTGGAGGACGATAAAATCCTGCTAGGGACAGTAGAGGTGAGAGAACAACCATTTTTACTAAGTCCTCTAGCATGGGATATTTATTCAGATAGAGAAATTCTGTTTTTACTCGATCCAAGCTATCGGTTTCTGACTGAGTCAATTCTGGTAAATCATCCAGCCACTCACGAAAGAAGTTTGGATTGTTGAGTACTTGGCGGAGGTTGAATAGGTTTTCAACATCGCTGAGTGTCAGTTCGCTCGCTTGGATAACTTGAGCCATTGTTGATAGAGATGGGCTTTGCTACTGTACTTCTAGTGTAGACAGTATCCCTTGCATAAGATTACGTGTTTTCTGTATGCAAAGAATGCAATTGTGCATTATCTAACTGAGCGATTTGCGAACTGAACTGGAAGTACCTTTTCGTTCTAAGTTCTATATGGTTCTTAGTCATTTTTCCCATCTAGCCACAGCAAGATAAACCGTATGAATAGGATACGAGTATTCGAGCGCATATCAAGGCGTTGGTTTGACACCAACAGAATGTTGACTAAAAAGTGGTAAGCCTAGTCTTGTTCGCATTGAGCGATCGTCACATGACCAAACTGACATTCCACTCCATCGACTAAATAAGCCTCAGCAAACCCGCCATCTGAGAGATCGCCACCTACTTGTCTTTTTCAGGTGTCCAAGGAGTAACATAAGGATAAACCCTCTAAAATTGATCTGGAAAAAAGAGACTTATGGATGAACAAGAGTGTGCAGTAGTATATCAAGAACTTGTAGAAATCCTTAATGAATTTGGATTAGGATGGTTAGCACTTCAGATTGCTGATATTGTTCAGAGAGGAAAAACAGTTGTAGTATACCAAAATAGTCAACAAAATTCTTATCAAGAAACAAAACCATATACTCATCAAGAACAACTCTTTCTGCTAATTGATGCAATAGAACGAGTTTTGGTAGAAACTGCAGCAATGGAAGCAGAAATTTCTGAGTTTTTAGTTGAACAAAATTTAGAGCCAAAAATTATTCGTTCAGATGGTAAACAGGAAACAGTACGAGATTATAGTACCTCTACTGTCCGTTCTCGGAAAGAAAACGCCGATGTGTTAAAAGAATTGCTTGAAAAACTGCGTCGGGATGCTTTGACTCATGTCGATTGATGAGAGATTAAAGCAAGGGATTAGAAGTCGCCTTGCAGGAAGTATTCAGCCTGCATTTACTGATGAAAGTAAGATTTCAGATATTTACGAAGAATACGTTTTTAATATTATTCTGAGTGCTGCTAAAAATGAAGGCGCTTCGATTTCTTACTTGGATGCTTTTGGAAATATACCTCCATCTTTTCTGTTTCGTCGCAGTCCCGGTCAGATTTATGCTAATGATGAACCCTATACCCATGCTATACTTGGATTTCCTGGAATTCCATTGTTAGAAGTTCATGTGGGGGTGAGAGTTCAGGGAATTTCCCAGGTAGCCCATGAGTGTGATGTCTGTGTTCTTTATCAACATGAGGCAGATGATTGCCGAAACACCAAACGTGGACCTGATTGTTCTAAAGTGATTATTGCTGTAGAATGTAAGCATTATGAATCAGAATTGAATCTGAATTTAGCTCGGTCTTTTATTGGTTTAGCTTCTGAGTTACAAGTTGAAGGAGATTGCTATTTTGTTTCCAATACTTCAAGTGTATCAGTCGCTAAATTATTGACCATTCGCCGTCTAAAATGGGAGCATAATGTAACTCCAGGTTCGAGAAATGATATTAATCGCCTGAGATACGCTTTTCAAAGTAACTTTAAGGATGTTAAGGCAAGACACCGAATCTAAGCAATTTCACTCCCAATACTGCTTGGCTCAGCGAAAATTTAGAAACCCGGTAACTTTTACGAAACCGGGTTTCTGGAGGGTTTGTTGCAGATCAAATATCATATCCCTTGCAGTGTTGATATCACTCCTACGCGATCGCTTTTCAGAGAATTAGAAACAGCTTTTCTACCGAACAACTGGTAGATTGCTTTTTATTAAGCAAAATAACAAAGTTTGAGAGAGATGTAAAGAGTTAAAATTGAAGTCAGTGTGAAATCTAGAATTAAAAAGCAGCGCAATGAATTTACTCATTCAATCTACTCAAGAGTTTGAAAATGATTTGGAAGTACTGTCACATACTGATAAAGCTCTTCTTGTAGAGAAAATGAATCAGTATTTTCACTGCATTTCCAATAAAAACGAATCTTTATTAAAAATGGGACTCCTGAATCAGTTAAAGGAAATTAAATTACCTAATGACTATGATTCTTCATTGTATGCTCTGAGATTAGAACCTGAAATAATTGCAATACGTACTCTTGATGAAGACCCAATTTTTGAGAGAACCATTATTACTTTGTTTAGAATTGTCAAATCTTCGGAAGCATTAGAAGCATATAGTTCTGTGGCTCATTTTATTTACAAACATTTAATCTTAACTAAAAAAGAAGTTGAGGCAATACTTGTCGGTTAACGATAGTTAAAGTTCCAGAAACCCAGTTTCGTTGAGAAAGCGGGTTTCTAATTTTGGCTGTTCCGAGTAGTATTGACCACGATGCTTTCTCGCTGTGAAATAAATTTCGCCCCTTTGAGCTAAAGTCAGATAAATTTGACTAAATAGGGCTTGTAACCCGTTTTAACGGGTTTAAGTTTTTAGCCCAAATTTTAATTTAGGGCTTACCTAGATGTGAAATAATAATCGTGTCACTACTTCACAAATAATCTAAAAACTGCTCTGGAACTAACCTAAATTCTCCTGATTTGAAGCGGTTAATATCCACCCATAGAGCAGTTTTTTGACGTTCTTTTTCGGAAAAATCTATCTTGTCAACTTGGTAAAAGTTAGGGTCAACGAAGTCACATTCATAAAGTTGAATAATTTCGTGACCTGGAAGACCGTTAAATGTAAATATGTTTTCCAAACAACCCAAGTAACGGATATTGGTTAATTCGGCTTGGATTTCTTCTTGAAATTCGCGTTTGAGGGCTTCTAAACTTGTTTCGCCAAAATCGACACCACCACCCATAGCGCGGTAAAAAGTTTGTTCTTTAACAGGGTCGTAGCCTTGGGAAAGAAAGAGACGATCGCGATCGCGAATCAGTCCCAAAGCTAAGACACGAATTTCTCCTGGTTTATGCATTGTTATCTATTAGTTATCGTAAACAAACGAAGAACGGGTTTCACTATCCTCAATGGGCCAATCTTCATTTTCGCCGCCGATGTACAATTGTTCAATGGTGATATATTCCCGACTCAGCTGTTCAAGGGCGTTAATCAAAATATCGAGAGCGATCGCATCAGAAGTTCCCAGGTCAAACCAACAACGCGCCCAAGTCCCTTCATACTCGAACTCACCCATATTATGCATCAGCGCCAACATACTTTTGTCATAACCTTCTGAGTCATAATCCGTATAGCTGAGGTCTACGCCAGTATCCTGTACCTGAAGATTTTCCGCATTAAACGCACCCAACTTCCCCAAATAAAACCAGGAATTGAAAACCTCCTCTACATACTGTCTTTCCTGCTTGGAAGGAACTGTGCTAAATTCCAACCAAATCCACACATCAAAAGGGTCAACCTCACGAAACTGTACCTGCATCTTGATTAAATCCCTATCAATAATTTTTGCTCAATCTTTTATTGTAGAGAGTAAAAGGTGATAAAGACAATTAACAACTTCCAAATAAAAAATTCAAACTATCCCTCTTGTGGTACGGGCGTCCCGCCCGTCAGCATTGAGCAACTCCCGCCCGTCAGCATTGAGCAACTCCCGCCCGTCAGCATTGAGCAACTCCCGCCCGTCAGCATTGAGCAACTCCCAATACAGTTCGGTTAAGGGTTACTCGCGTGGTCAGAAACCCGGTTTCTTTGAGAAACCGGGTTTCTTGGGTATCCCCCACACCCCTACACCCCTACACCCTTACTTCTGCGCCAAACTTTCCGCCGTCTTGCGCCGTTCGCGTTCAATTTGTTTGACCAAATCTGCTGGTAGCTGAGATTTTTTCGTCAAAGCCTTGTCAAAATTCTCAAGCGCCTCCTGCATAACTTTCGTATTCTTCTCCTTTTTTCCCTGTTCCCGGAGGATTTGGGCTTTGAGATAGTACGACTCTGGGTTATCAGGTGTCGCATCTAAAGAACGTTTAGCATAATCGAGTGCCTTAGGAAAATTTTTCAAATCCCGATAAGCCAAGGCGATACCTCTGTCAACCAGATATTGGGGAGCAGCATTTTTTTCCAGCTTTTCAATAGCTTGCTCTGGGTTAGAAAAAGGTAAAGTCACAGCCAGCATCAAATCCATGTAGCCCTTAACTAAGTTCAGTTCTGGATCGTTAGCAGAAACGGCTTCAGCTTTGTCCAAATGGTCGTACACTTGGCGCAGTTTACTTAAGGCTTGGGGCGCACCACTCAATGTACCCTCACGTTGTATAACAACGGCTCCCTCTAAAAAAAGCCCGACCGCCGAGTACAAATTTCCGCGTAACGGGTCAGTGTCCACCAATTTTTGTGCTGTTTCTAAAGTTTTCTTGCTGTATGTATCTAGTGTATTCAAATCCTTGTTTGTGTATGCTAAAGATGCTTTGAGCGCATGGACTAGGGGTTCATTCGGTTCCGCTGATAATGCTTCTTGCACATACTGCTCCGCTGCTTGGTAGTTCCCCTGTTGAAAAACGGCTTTGAATGCTGCTTCTGTTTTGTCGCCAATATTACGAGGCTCTTTCACTCGAAATGGATCTGCAGCTAGAGAGGAATTGACACATAGATTGAGTGCTAAAGTGGCTGCAAAAGCTACCTTAGCAACATCAGCAAGTTTTGCTGGGACAATTTTTTGCAGAACTGAAAAACTTTGACTCATGGTTAACCTCAGAAAAATTACTGTTGAAATTGTTTTATACGTTACTTATAATGCCAAAGGTGCTTCAATCTAAAACACTTTTTTTCTGCCAAAATTTTGTATACTGTTTGACTTTCGTACTTTTTCTAGGTTCCCATGTCTTCTTGTAGCCATTTTTCAGAGTAATTTTGCCACAATGGGATTAGTAGGACGTTTCCTGCTACTAGCATAAACGTTGCTAGCCTAGCTAATACGTGATGACTTTTATCTTTTTTCGGAACTTTGCAGTTAATTGCAGTGTAGTTATAAGTAAATAGCTGACTTTCACAGTACCCATAACAAATGCTCTATCTCAGAAATATAAATTACCATCCAACAGCTTGCCCAACAGCGATTCTCAAATCCATTAACCTGGAGTTAGCGCCCCAACAACTAGGTTTGATTATTGGACCCAGTGGTTCTGGCAAAACTACGTTACTTGAAATTTTATCTGGATTAGCTGAACCAACCTCAGGTGCTGTCTTCTGGCGCGAACAACAACTGATATCCGAACAGCTCCAACAGTTGGCTGGATTGGTTTTTCAGTTTCCCGAGCGACATTTTTGTGGCGGTACTATCTTGGAAGAATTGCGCTTAGGACACCCAGAGTTAGGAATAGAGCGAGTGAGACAAGCATTAAGTGAAGTTGGATTGGAGCATTTATCACTCAGTACACCGCCCCATGCTTTAAGTGGAGGTCAGCAGAGGCGTTTGGCTTTAGCAGTGCAATTGATTCGCCAGCCGCATTTACTGTTACTAGATGAACCGACAGCAGGTCTGGATTGGTCGATGCGCCGACAACTGGTAAATTTACTAGCAAAACTGAAGAAGGATTGGGCGTTGCTGGTGGTAACACATGATGCAGGAGATATGCTCCCTATTGCAGACCGTTGCTGGACTCTCAATCACGGCGAACTGCAATCAGTAGAACCTCTGACCCTAAGAGCTAAGGTACAAGAAGTTCAACCTGTAGTGTAGGAAAATGAATTATGAATTATGAATTATGAATTATGAAACTGTAACATTTGTGTTATGGGTGTTTTCAAGCGCATTGAATACGACTTTTGTGGGTTGGTCGCGGTAAGTGTCAAACCTGTCCTCTTACTTAGAAAAGTTTGTGTCCTTCTGTACCAAAACAGTTCCGTATATGGTCTATTCACATGAAATCCCCCACAATCCAACATTCATAATTCATAATTCACAATTCATAATTCCTAAAGTTGTGTTGCAAGCTGGTTTTGGTGAGGCTGAATGGGCGGTAGGCTGTTAACTAGACGAGATAATGCGGTTTCGTGGCTCTTATCTCAACAAACGTAAGATATACAAGACAAATCCCAAAGAGGGATTGTAAGCAGATAAAACATGACAACGACTTCCTTCCCATCGCTACGCGAGCAACAACATCCCCTGATTCGTCAACTGGCGGATAGTATAGAAGCAGCTTGGCACAAACACCTCAATCTATCACCCTATCATTTGCCTGAGGAATTTGGGTATGTGGAAGGTAGGCTGGAAGGTGAAAAACTAACGATTGAAAACCGTTGCTATCAAACACCCCAGTTCCGGAAAATGCACTTAGAACTGGCAAGGGTGGGAAATATACTAGATATTCTGCACTGTGTTATGTTTCCTCGTGCAGAATATAACTTACCCATGTTTGGTTGCGATCTCGTTGGGGGTAGGGGTCAAATTAGTGCGGCGATCGCAGACCTTTCTCCTGTCAATCTAGAACACACGCTACCAAAATCATACACTTCTGCGCTGAGTGTACTATCAGAACTGAACTTTTCCCAACCCCGTGAGTTACCGGAATGGGGAAAAATCTTTTCAGAATTCTGTGTTTTCGTTCGTCCAACTTCCCCTCAAGAAGAAAATCTGTTTCTCTCTCGCGTAGAGGACTTTCTCACAATCCACTGTACACAAGCTAGTGTTTCCCAACCAGTATCATCTGAGCAAATGACGCAGATTCTTGCTGGACAACGCAATTACTGTACAAAACAACAGCAAAACGACAAAACCCGCCGCGTACTGGAAAAAGCTTTTGGTTCAGATTGGGCTGAAAAATATATGACTACAGTTTTATTTGATATGCCTGATTAGTTAGTGGTTAGTGGTTAGTGGTTAGTGGTTAGTAGCTGCTTTGGAAAAAGTAGTACTAACTACCATCTTACCGTCATTCGTGAGAATTGCGAGATTACAGAAACCCGGTTTCTTAAAGAAACCGGGTTTCTCATTTTCGCGCTTCCTAATTTTCGCGCTTCCCTTGCAGTATTGGAACCACTCCTACTAACCACTATCTACTAACCACTAACCCTTATCTACTAACTCTTCATTCCATCTGTAGATTCTGTTACGTTTTCTGGCAATTATTAAATATAGAATTCATATAGCAATAGAAAAATTAAATCATACAGTTCAATTATTGTGCTTTTTTAAACTTTTTTTCCAAAACAGCTTATCTATTATATTAGGAGTTAAATAGAGATTTATCAGTTGTTCAAAGGAACGCTTTCAGCTATCAGCTAAAACACATTTAATTGGTATAAATAGTTTTTTAAAACACTTGTGGGGTAGAGAGAAATTACAAGGAGGGTTTCCTTTCGGGTACACTTTGGAGCGTTCTCGTGTGCAGAAGTATACAATTTAAAGTTTCTTAAGAGTACTGAACTTGCTTTTCTATCTCAAAAACGCAAAATGGAGACCAACGAACAACAAACTATGTTAAGGATGAGTGAACAGTCAAATTTAAGGGAGCAGCTGCTTGGTAATGAAACACCAAAAGTTTGGTTGTTCATTGCTATTTCCTTACCACTGGTTGTTTCCGCTGGACTGCTGACTACAGTCAAGATAGAGCAGTTAAAAAAGCTTAACGAACCTGTACAGAGTGCTCCAATTGTTACAAGCATTAATGCAACGGGGCGTTTAGCACCGAAAGGGGAAGTGATTAAGCTATCAGCACCTGCTGGGGTGCAAGGTTCTTCACGTGTTGAACAAATTTTTGTCCGAGAAGGGGAACGGGTTAACAGAGGTCAAGTTATTGCTATTATGGACAACTTCTCAAGTAGCCAAGCAGATGTGGAAGAGGCTAAAGCAAAACTACAAGAAGCCCGTGCTAATTTAGCAAATGTTAAAATTGGTTCGCCAAGAGATATTGAAGCCCAAAAAGCCGTTATTTCCCGTCTTGAAGCACAGTTACGCGGAGAAAAAAGTGCAACTCTTGCAACAATTGCTCGTTTAGATGCAGAATTACGTGGTGAAAAAAGTGCTTTACAAGCAACTATTAATCGCATTCAAGCTGAGATTCAAGGACAAAGAGATGTTCTTTTAGCATCGGTTGCACGTATCAAAGCCGAACAAAAAAATGCTCAAGTTGATGCTCAACGCTATGAAATGTTGTATCAAGAAGGAGCAATTTCCCAACAGGAACGGGACAGAAGACAACTGAGTTTGGAAACAAGTAATCAGCAAGTTACAGAAGCTAGAGCAAATCAAAAACAGGTCATCGCTACTTTGCGACAGCAACTTGCGGAAGCGAGAGCAAATCAGTTAAAAACTGCAGCTACTTTGCAGCAGCAGTTGATTGAAGCTAGAGTTAATCGGGATAAAACTCTAGCAGTTTTACAAAAACAAATTGATGAAGAAAGAGCTAAATTGAATAGACTGAAAGAAGGTCGTCCTATTGATGTGCAAATAGCACAGGCGCAAGTCAGTAATGCGATCGCATCTGTAAAAAAAGCCGAAGCACAAAAGAGTTTAAGTTATGTAAAAGCACCAATTTCTGGAGAAATTTTAAAAGTTCATACTAAAGCAGGAGAAACTACAAGTCAAGAAGGTATTGCTGAAATAGGAAGAACAGAGCAAATGATTGTAGTCGCTGAAGTTCCTGAAGACAGTATTGGTAAAGTCCGTCTCGGTCAACAAGCCAGAATCACCAGTGATAATGGAGCTTTTGGGGAAGAATTACAGGGAACAGTTTCTGAAATTGGTAGAAAAATTGGTAAGAGAGATGTTCTACAAACAGACCCAGCTGCTGATATTGACGCCAGAGTGGTAGAGGTGAAAATTGCTCTCACTCCAGAAGATAGCAAACGAGTTTCTGCTTTGACTAATGCTAAAGTTGCTGTCGAAATTGAGCTTTAGTTAATTGCTAATGGCTAATGGTTAATTGCTAATGGCTAATGGTTAATATAACCTACACCCTACACCCTACACCCTACACCCCTACACCCCTAATATTATGGGCAGAATACCTTTGGCTTGGCTACAACTAAAGCGGGAAAAAACTCGTCTAGCGGTGGCGCTTGCGGGAATTGCTTTTGCTGACATTTTGATGTTTATGCAGCTCGGTTTCCGAGATTCTCTCTATTACAGTAACGTTCGTCTTCACAGTAGTTTACAAGGAGATATTGTTTTAATTAACAATCAATCTAACGCTTTACTAGGTTTGAAAAGCTTTTCTCAAAGACGCTTATATAAAGCTTCCGATTTACAGGGAGTAAAATCTGTACATCCTATATATTTAGATTATGCTCCTTGGAAAAATCCGGTGACAGGGCGCTTTCGCAATCTTTTAGTCATTGGGATAAATCCTGAAGTAAACTTGCTTAATTTACCAGGAGTTCAGGAAAATTTAGTGAAACTTAAATTACCTGATATTGTTTTATTTGACCGTTCTTCTAGACAAGAATATGGTCCTATTGCTTCTGAGTTTGAACAGGGAAAAACTATTACAGCAGAAGTAAGAAACCGAAGAGTTAAAGTGGGAGGATTATTTACTTTAGGTGCATCATTTGGAGCAGATGGTAATTTAATAACAAGTGATATTAATTTTTTAAGAATCTTTCCATTACGTCGAGAAGGATTAATTGATATTGGAATTATTAGATTAAAATCAGGCTTTGACGCGAAAATTGTTGCTGAACAGTTACAAGAGTATTTAGCTGAAGATATTAGAGTTTTAACCAAGCAAGAATTCATTGATTTTGAGAGAAACTATTGGGCTAGTAGTACAGCCATTGGATTTATTTTTACTTTAGGGACAATCATGGGTTTTATTGTGGGAACTGTGATTGTTTATCAAATTCTTTATACCGAAGTTGCTGACCATTTATCTGAATATGCAACTCTTAAAGCTATAGGATATACACAAAACTATTTACTAATGGTTATCTTACAAGAAGCATTAATTCTAGCTCTTCTAGGATATATTCCTGGTTTTGTCGTCGCTATGTTTTTGTATGAAAGCGCCAGAAGCGCCACACTCCTGCCAGTTTATATGAGTATTGGAAGAGGTATTATGGTACTTATATTAACCATATTAATGTGTTTTATTTCTGGTACAATCGCTGTGCGAAAACTCCGCTCCGCTGACCCCGCAGACATATTTTAAAGTCTGAAACCCAAAACTCCCCCATTCATAATTCATAATTCATAATTCATAATTCTTATGTATCAAGAACCTGTTATTGCTATCAAACACCTGAACCACTATTATGGTAAAGGCACGCTAAAAAGACAAATTTTATTTGATATTAATCTGGAAATTTATCCAGGTGAAATTGTGATTATGACTGGACCATCTGGGTCAGGGAAGACAACATTATTGAGCTTAATTGGTGGATTGCGTTCCGTACAAGAAGGAAGTTTAAAATTTTTAAGCAAAGAACTTTTTAAAGCCAGTCAGAAAAAACTGGTGAATATCCGGCGTAAGATAGGTTATATTTTCCAAGCACATAACTTACTAGAGTTTTTAACAGCAAGACAAAATGTACAAATGGCTGTGGAACTGAACAAGTTTATTGTTCATGAAGAAGCCATTGCTAAATCAGAAGCCATACTCAAAGCTGTTGGTTTGGGAGGACGAATTAATTTTTATCCGGAAAATCTCTCTGGAGGACAAAAACAAAGGGTTGCGATCGCCCGTGCTTTGGTTAACAATCCACCACTCGTACTTGCTGACGAACCAACAGCAGCGTTAGACAAGCAATCAGGACGCGATGTCGTGGAGTTGATGCAACACCTGGCTAAAGAACAGGGAACTTCTATATTACTAGTGACCCACGACAATCGCATTTTAGACATAGCCGATCGCATTGTGGACATGGAAGATGGTATTCTCACCCGCGATTCTCAAGGTAAAGTGAAGAGTGAAAAGTAAAGATTACTTCATAATTCATAATTCATAATTCATAATTTTCTTCCTGAATGTCTAGTTGGCTGCGGTGGTACTGGTGGTGCGTTGGGTTGACGACTGGTGCGGAAAGTTACATTGACTCCCTCATTAGATTGTTCTAGTACCAGCAATGGGGTAGGTTTTGCTTTTTGATCCCAATGCATATAGGCGATTCGACCTTGAATTGTCGGTTGCCAAGTATCATGGTCATCAGCAGGACTGAGAAAATTTTCAATACAGTCAATAATTTGGCTAATTGTCGCTGAAGTTGGTTGTGTAGGTAACTTCATCAACTTAATTTGAATGCGAAACAGGACTCGTTTGATAATATTTGGAGCAGTCCCGGTCTCATACTCAACATCAAACATTTCATCCACCTGTCGTCCCGCATGACTAGCAATACCCACAACTCCCTGATTAGATTGAGTCGGACGTAGTGCTTGGGATACTTTTTCTTTAATTTGAATTTTAATTTGGTTAACAATAGCAAAATGGAAGACCTCCTCAGCCATCCGCATTCGCAGATAATCCAAGTTAAACTCTCGTGAGTTAATCAAATCAGGATTCGTTTCCATTTTGCGAATTGTTTCCAAAGCCAGCTTAAACTTTTTATCCAGCTCTCGCGTGCGGAATTGTTCAAACTTAACTTTTTTCTCCAATTTTTTGAACTGGATTTTACCGTAGACAATCAAAGCAACCAATGCAATAGCTAGCCCTCCAGATGTTAAAGCCAACAGTGGTAAGAAAGCTTGCGGTTGGTTGGCTGGAACTTCTTGGGTCGTCTTAGTTGTTGTCTTTTTTGTTGTCGTCTTTGGCTTTGGTACTTGGGCAACACTTATCAAAGTGTACATGGTTAGTAAACATAAAAATTGACACCTCTCACTTAGGATGCCCAAATCGGCTATGCTAAATTGCGATATTGTTTGTGTTTTTTCTTTGAAGAAGGGGCGTAGGGGTGTAAGGGTGTAAGGGTGTAAGGGATAATAATTTGTCCCCTACACCCCTATACCCCCACACCCTTATACCCCTAATAAATGCATATGCAAAAACTGATTCCTTTGTCTGTTACGTCATTTCCACAATCCTTTACCAATCTTCGTCTTGTGGCGACAGATATGGATGGTACCTTGACCAAAGGAGGAAAGTTTACTACCGGATTACTACAAAGTTTGCAGGATTTAGCGAATGCTGGTACTCATGTAGTGATTGTTACTGGACGGAGTGCTGGTTGGGTAAGTGGTTTGGCTTACTATTTACCCATTGCTGGTGCTATAGCTGAAAATGGTGGGCTGTTTTATCCATCAGGAAGCGGTACACCAGTAGCCCTGACACCGATTCCTGACATTACCGCCCATCGCCAGCTATTAGCAGCAGCTTTTCATAAATTACAAACTCAATTTCCCCAAATTCAAGAAGCGGCTGATAATCGATTTCGTATAACTGATTGGACATTTTCCGTACAAGGGTTAAGTACAGGTGAACTACAAATTCTCAATCAACTGTGTCAAAAAATGGGTTGGGGTTTTACCTACAGTAACGTACAGTGTCACATCCAACCATTAGGACAACAGAAAGCAATTGGTTTGTTGCAGGTGTTGCGGGATTACTTTCCCCAGTGGACTTCAGAAGAAGTTGTGACTGTTGGTGACAGTCCCAATGATGAAAGTTTATTTGATGAGCGCTATTTTCCCGTATCTGTGGGTGTAGCGAATGTATCTGAGTATGCAAATCAACTCCAGCATCAACCTGTTTATGTAACTTCCGCAAGTGAAGCTGAAGGCTTTTGTGAACTAGTACGACTGATTTTAAGAAGGGCAATAGGCAATCTTGCTATAGGCAATGCTACTGAAATACAGCCATTTCAATCTCAATGAAAAATAGCTAAATATTTATGTGTAGGTACTTATTTTGTATTTAAAAGTACACCCTACACCCTACACCCCATACCTTACGATTCAGCATTATCTGTTGTTGTTTGTCGTGGTACAACTAGCACTTTATCAACGCGGTTACCATCCATATCTACCACTTCTATCCGCATACCTTGCCACTCGAAATAATCCGATGCCATGGGGATACGACCTAGGTGCGACATGACAAAACCGCCTAATGTCTGGTAGCTACCTCGGTCTTCTGAGGGTAAATACTCTATATCGAACAGTTCAAAAAACTCATCCACTGCTAACATTCCATCCAGCAACCACGAACCATCTTCTCTCTGTATAATTTGGGGGTCTTCGCGATCGTCAAAGGAAGGAACATCGCCAACAATTTCAATCATCACGTCGTTAAGCGTGACCAATCCTTGTATCACACCATACTCATCAACAACCAGCGCCACATGAGTGACGGTTTGCTTAAAGAACTCCAAAACTTTTAACCCACGTGTGCTTTCTGGCACATACACAGGCTGTAGCAATCCCATAGTTAAATCTAATTGCTCACCAGAAAAACTCCTTGCTAACAAGTCAGTCACACGAATAATCCCAAGTACATTGTCAAGTCCTCCCTGACAAACAGGATACCGGGAATAACCACTATCAATGATTTTCTTGCGGTTTTCTTGGGGAGTGTCCTCTAAGTCCAGCCAAATTATATCCGGACGGGGTGTCATAAACGAGCTAGCTGGGCGATCGCCCAAACGAAAAACTCGCTCAACCATATCTTGTTCTGCTTCCTCAAAGGTTCCTTCCTCCGTTCCTTGCTCAATTAAAACTCTAATCTCTTCTTCTGTGACTTGTGGTTCTGTCGAAGGTCTGATACCCAAGATTCGCAGCACTGTTTCAGTGGAAATACTTAATAAATAAACAATAGGTGAGCCAATTCTAGCCAACATCTGCATTGGGATAGCAAGGATGGAAGCTATAGACTCTGGTCGGCTTAATGCTAGACGTTTTGGGACCAATTCACCAATAATTAGCGTCAAGTAGGTAATAATTAGAATTGATATCCCTCTTGCCAACTGTGCTGTATAATTCTCAAGCACAGGTATAGAACTTAAAATAGGTGTAAGCCTCTTGGCGATATTTTCTTCACCATAGGCACCAGAGAGAATCGTGAGGAGTGTGATCCCAATCTGAACTGTTCCCAAAAACTGATTGGGTGAAGAAGCCAGTTCTAATGCCACCCTAGCCTTAGCATCCCCTTGATTGGCAAGCTGCTGTAGGCGGACTTTTCGTGCTGAGACAATCGCCAATTCAGACATGACAAACAAACCATTGGCGAGAATCAAAAGAAGAATAATTAGAATTTCGATAGTTGGAGACATTTTTATAACCGCCGATGCCTTCGGCATACTGTGCTTAACCTTAATCTCTTAGTATCTAGTATCCAAGGAGTTGTTATGAAATACTCTGAATCCAGAAAACGTAATTTATCAATCGGTGAAGCAGGTAACACTGTTTCGTATATTAACTATGAGTCAGTGGTTATTGTACTAGGTAAGCGTGCCAGTCTTCTTTGACAAGAGTGACTTTTAAAATGGTGAAGGTAGGTAGGCATAATGTGCTTACTTGTGAGAAGCACTTCCACTTCCACATTTATTCAAAACTGATACAGGAACTATGGCGTTTTCTTCCATTGTGCGTGCTTTAGGGCGTTCTCCGCTCACCACTGAACTCCTCTCCAAGCTAAATCGACAACAAGAATTGTTACTGAGTGGTATTCCCCGCTTACCAAAAGGCTTGGTAGCTTCAGCACTAGCTCAAACTGAGGGGCGGAATTTATTTGTGGTCTGTGCGACTCTGGAGGAAGCCGGACGTTGGACAACACAACTGGAGGCGATGGGGTGGCTGACAGTACATTTTTACCCCACATCCGAAGCATCCCCTTACGAACCCTTTGACCCCGAAACTGAGATGACATGGGGACAGATGCAGGTTTTAGCTGACTTAGTTACGTGTGATTCCTCATCCATGTCTCAAGAGTCACCAGCAAATGGCAATGTCCAAAAGACTAAGGACAAAGGACAAATAGCAATAGTAGCTACAGTCGCTGCGCTACAACCTCATCTACCACCAGCGGACGCTTTTAAGCCCTTCTGCCTAACATTAAAACGAGGTATGGAATTTGACCTCGATACCTTCAGTGAAAGAATAACCCGATTGGGTTATGAACGAGTCCCTTTGGTAGAAACAGAAGGACAGTGGAGCCGACGTGGGGATATTGTGGATGTGTTTCCTGTATCCTCAGAGTTACCAGTACGATTGGAATGGTTTGGTGATGAAATTGAGCAGTTGCGGGAATTTGACCCAGCGACTCAACGTTCTGCAGCTCTTGACAAAATTGACCAGTTGATTCTTACACCTACGAGCTTCGCTCCCATTGTCATGGCTCCACTTCAAGATAGTACGGAGTTCCAATTGCTGAGTACAGAGTTAAGTACGGAGTCGGAACTTGGAGAGCCGAGTTCAGCACTGCTTGAGGGGAGTCGCCGTTTTTTAGGATTAGCTTTTGATAAACCAGCTTCCCTGTTAGATTATTTACCAGAAAATACTCTGGTTGCTATTGATGAGGTGGAACAGTGTCATGCTCACAGCGATCGCTGGGTGGAAAACGCAGAAGAACAATGGGAAGCCCTCAACAACGAACTAACAAACAAAATATCCCCCCCCACACCCCCACCCGTCTCTTATACACATTCTCCGAGCCCACCAGACATCCCAGGAACTCGTATGCCGTCTTCTTCTTTATAAAAAAAAAAAAACAAACACAAAAACAAGATCAATAGAGAGATGTCAGTGTCATATAAAAAAATGAGAATGTGGGATCGCAAGAAAGACAATTACAAGGAGGTAAA
>JAWQFQ010000067.1:0-40707 GCA_035967975.1 Scytonema sp. PMC 1070.18 | reverse complement strand
CTTGCTCTGCTCGCTTTTGTGGGCATTAATCTTGCCCCATCTTTACTTAATACTGGTACTCGTTGCAGCTATTAGGTCTTTTGCTTTTCAGTAGATTTGATTTGTAGTGTCGCGCATTCTACCTCTGGAAACATCTATACTTCTAATAGCTGATGGCTGAATGCTGACGGAGCAGGGTTTGGAGGTAGGGTGATGAAACTGACGAAGCAAAATCTGACAGAACGTGCTGACCATGTTTACGACGTAATTGTTGTGGGCGGCGGAGCGGGTGGTTTATCTGCTGGAATTTACTTGCAACGCTACCTGCTCTCTAGTTTGATAATTGACAAAGGCAAAGCTCGCTCCTTTTGGATGCAAGAATTGCATAATTATCTCGGATTACCACCAGATACACCAGGGCGATCGCTGCTACGACAAGGCAAGGAACACTATATCTCCCTAGGCGGGGATATGCTGGATGGATTTGTGGAAGACATTGTAGATGAGGGAGAAACCTTTGCTGTCAAAGTTAAAGTAGGTAGACAGAATAGTCTTGATCAAACGTTTCGTGCTAAATATCTGATTGCTGCCAGTGGTATCATTGATTACCTACCTAATCTGGAAAGTATGAGAAATGTGTATGACTACGCAGGTTATAACTTGCACGTTTGTCTCATTTGTGATGGGTATGAAATGACAGATAGAAAGGTGGGGGTGTTTGCCAACAGTGCCAATAATGCAGAAGTGGTTTTTCCCCTCGGTTGGTTTACTCCCCACATCACGCTATTCAGTCAAGGACTATTTGAAGTTAGCGAGGAGTTGCGTCAGAAATTGCAGGAGCATGGCTATCAATTGGTAGAAACTCCGATTAAACAATTTCTAGGCGAAGACCATCAGATGAGCGGTGTGGAACTCGAAGATAACACAGTGATTCAGCTAGAGGCTGGATTGATTTCGATGGGGTCGAAGTACCACGCTGATTATTTAGATAAGTTTAATCTGGAGAAGCAGGGTAGCAATTTAGTGACAGATAAGATGGCACGTACTTCTCATCCCCGCATTTTTGCGATCGGCGATCTCAAAGTCGGACTGAATCAAGTCGTGGTTGCTGCTGCAGATGGGGCGCTAGCTGCTACCCAAATTTGGCGAGATGTGCGTCGAACTACTGCTAAACGGCTCGTAGAAATGCGTTAGGGATTTCCAAGCAATAAATTCACTATCTTGTGGAGCGGGCGTCCCCGCCTGCTCACAAGGGTAGGTATCTTACATGCTTTTGTCCTGTTAGAATAAGCACTATATGCCTTATGAAATCATCCTTGCACCGGAAGCTGTAGAAGATTTACGCAGTCTTAGGGCAGATGTACGTCAAAAAGTTAGAGAAGCGATAGAAACTTTTTTAAAATACGAACCAACAAAAGTTAGTAAAAGTAGAATTAAACGTTTACGAGGGATGTCTAGACCTCAATATCGTCTCCAGGTGGATGAAATACGAGTTTTTTACGACGTAACTGGTGAGGCTGTAGAGATTTTGGCAATTGTGCCAAAATTAGAAGCAGAAACACTGGGTTTGCACAAGAAGGAGAATTAGATGAAAGAAGTAGCCCTAGCGGAAATTCAGAGTGATTTATCTAGATATTTAGAATTAGCTGAAAACGAAGAAATAGTTATTATCAATAATGGAAAACCAATTGGAATTTTAATTGGTTTACAGTCAGATGAAGATTTATTTGATTACCAGCTAGAGAATGATTCACGCTTTTTAAAGAGAATTCAGAAATCCCGGCAAAGTTTACGTGAAGGTAAAGGTGTAAAACTGGATGATTTAGATATTTGATATTTATAAAAGTAATACCATAGCTACCTGAATATTCCAGTGAGTTAAATCCATCCCCACTTTGCTTTACTGAAAGTGAGGACTTCAGTGGTGATGTTAACCCTTAGCAATTTCCAAGAACCAAGCTTTAAGCTCTTTAATATCTTCGTCAGTTGCAGCACTGAGATTGAAAGCCCGTTCTATCAGTTCCAATTTGCGATCGAATTGAGTAGAAATTGCTCGAAATTCACCCATCCTGCTTTGACAAGGTAGATATAACTTTCCTAGACTTAAAATCTCATTTACCATTCTTTCGTGAAGTAGATGACCTGTTATGTGCCAACCAATACATTGGCTTAAACAACCTAAAGCATCCAGAGCAATTTGAGGCTCAGTGATTCGATGCTGAAGTTGATCTAGAACGAAAGATGCTACCTTTTCCACATTAGTAAGGGTAGCTTGCCATTCCGTAGGTTGACCAGGACTGATAAGTCGAGCTAAAGCCCAAAAAGCCTTTTGACGTAAGGCTAGATGTTGGTTTGCTTGAATGATGGATTGCAAGCGAGTAATATTGCGCGTAGAGGCTTCAGCGCAAATTCCAAATGAGTTGAGCAGATTGACTGAGAAAGGTTGGTTTGATATGGCTATAAACTCTTTGTAAATTAACTCTTCAAAATCTGACCACAACAACTTACCAGGGGTGAGGGCGATCGCTGAATGTAACTCATGATTAGATTGAAACCGAGATAAACCAGACTGAAATTGATGGAGAATCCAGTTGCGGTACCGTTGTTCGAGTTCTCTAGTTTGGAAATCAGGAGCATCAGAAGGGAGGGCTTGTATAATGTTCGATAAAGCCATCACCGCTACTATTTGTCGTGTTCGTTGTAGGTCAGCATTAGCATGACTTCCTTGTTCGAGCCATTGTAATAAACTTTGAACAATAGACAAACGGTTTGCAGCTTGACGTGTTTGGTTTTCCAGGTGTCGTCGTAGCTCCTGAACACTCCCATTTTGCCAACCTTTAGACAGACTGTATGTGACTCTACCCCACTCGGTAAATTGCACCTGAATGCTAGGGTTGGGTTCGCTCCCTGTGCGTGAACGGGGAATTTTAGGAATCAAGTCATTGGCTGTAAAAGTTGCTCCTGAAACTGATTTAAAGGTAGCAGCTGTATTTGAGAACTGCGTGATTTTTTGGGGAGAAACTTCTAAAATGAAACTAGCATCTGCGCGATCGCGATGTACCAGTGTCAGCAGTAACCGTTCATCAAACGTATATTCGACTTCCAAGTTTAAATAATCGCCCGGTTTAATGTTAGCAGCTTGGATTTCCTCAGCTTGGACGTAGCGAGTGCGTTGTAAGGTGGTGTTTTGGTTGGGTTGAGAACCCATACCAACCCAAGCATTAAACCCAATCAGACCTTCGTTAATTGCTGGTAAGCGAAAACCATTCAAAGTTGTGCGATAAGGATACTTTTGACCGTGAGCAACTAATAGTTCTAACTTAGACTCCTGAGTTTTGGGATCTGTCACCTCTAGCCAAATATTTGTCGGGTTAATTCCTTCACTGGGTTTAAGTGCGCCAGAAGCGTAAAGTGCTGCACCACGAGCAACCGCCAGGTCTGGATCTCCGTCTGCGAGGATCAATGTCCCAGGTAAAAGTCTTTCTAAACGTTCCCGAATCAAGGGAAAATAGGTCATACCCCCATTTAGGAGGATTGCGTCTATTTTCGGAACTGCTCCTAACCTATCTTTTGCTTTTAATAGGACATCCAGGACAGGTACAATAAAAGTATCGCGACGATCTGTAAAGGGAGATTCATTAAAAGCAGTTTTGGGGTCTAATTTCTCAATGAGTTCAGGTTTAATATCAGGACAAAGTAGCTCTTTTAATGCCTCTTGCATTTGGCGGTAGCTAAAGCTATAGTAAATAGGAAAGCTGCCATCTAAACCTAAATAGTCGAATGCTAATTTAAATTCGTCACCTTCTTCACTATCTAGGTATTTTGCTCCCCATACTTGCTTAAACTTTTCAGCATAAACTCTCAATTCATACCAAAGTTTTTTCTGCTCAGGTGTAGAAAGTCTATTCTTGATTTTATTATATTTCTCAAACAAGTAATCAACGATTTTCTCATCAACTTGGTCGCCACCAACTCTTGTACGAGAGCCAATGGAAATATCATCAATTATAAACTGAGAACTATCACTATTCCATTCAACTTTGTGTAAAGAAGTATCTAAAGTACCACCTCCTAAGTCATAAACAAGAATATTTAAGGAATGGCTGGTATCTAAATTAGTGAGAATTTCTCCATGACTGAATCGGTAAAGAAAATCATATAAAGCTGCTTTTGGTTCTGGTAATAAAACAATATCATCTTCTTCCCAATCCGCTAATTTAGCTGCTTTTCTCGTCGCTTCTATCGCATCTGGCTCGTAAGATGCAGGGTGAGTGATAACTACACCTCCCACATCAATTTGCTTTTTACTTAACTGACGGCGACAAAACTTTAAAACTTCCGCAGCAGCTTCTTCAGGTTTAATCTTACCAATACTAAGCTCATATTCAAAAGGTATACCATCTTTAAGAGTTCCTATATCATGTTTCCAAGCAAGAATAGTTTGGTCTCTAAAAGCGTAATACTGACTGCGAACGTGCTTACCAATTTCCGAACTATCTAATTTAGAAAACCGAACTGATGAAGGAATTAACTGTGTATTTTGTAATGCTTCTTGTTCATTCTTGACGGGAAGACTGATAGCATTAGCAGTCCATTGCTGATTTTGTGATAATTTTTGATTTCCCAGTGCTATGACAGTGTTTGTAGTTCCTAAATCAATTCCTAAATATGTAGGACGAAGAATATTTTTGATAAACTCAACATAAGTAGCTCGTTCTCGCAGTTTATTTCCTAGTTGGTTATTACCAATAGCTAAAGTTTTAATTCCCTGAGTGGCGAGATGCTGAAATAAAGTTGCATAATCGTTATCATTACTAACGACAGCAATGAGTTTAATATTTAATTGAGGATTATCAATTAAATCTTGAGCTGTGCGGTAAATTAAATTATCAACTTCTTGGGGAACAGTCGAAAGTCCAGGAGTTAATTCAAATCGGTATCCTAAATCACGTAATTTACTCCCATAAGCAGCCAAAACAGCTGGAGTGTTTGAAAACGCACGACGTTCCATGACAGTACCAAACTGTCTACAAATATCTTCTAGTTCGCGTAATTCAGGTTTGATATTATCAAGATCGAGCAAAATTGCTAGATTTTCCGCCATTCTTTACTCTCCAATATTTTTGTGTTTAATCCTTCAATTATGTCTCGGAAGTAGATGTCAACTCTCTAACTTTGGCGGGTGTAATTACTGTCTCCTTAACTCGCCAACCTTGCTGGATACACTCTACTTTTTTGATTTCATGTTCACTCATAAAAGGTGTTCCTTCTATGTAGGCGTATTCTGAGAGATCGACTTGTGATATTTCAAAGCTGTTCTTCACAGATTTGGGGTAAGCCTCTATTCCTAGTTCCTGCAATATTTTCATCAAATTACGCAGAATAATGAACACACTTAAAGCTTGTTCTGAAGAAAGTTCAGGTTCTCCAGTTTCTTCTGCTTGCATCTCTAGCAGGCGAATCATCTGCTGTATTTGATCTAAAGCAGGTTGTCTGCCATTCTGGAGTACATGAGCAATTTCCGTAAGAGCTTCTTCTCTAGCTTTGTTACGAGTTTGTTGTAACTGATGCTCCAGTTCCGATTTTTCCTGTTCTAGAATACGAATTTGAGTTCTTAAGTCCCTTTCAATTTCACCAATGCTTAAAACAAGATTACTGGCTGCTACATCCTTAATGGCGGAGCGAGTGACTCGGAAATGCTTCATCAAAGCCATACCAAAATCTTGAAGCTTACGAGTGGAACCAGCTTCAATTATTTGCTGAAACCCTCTTGATGCTGCAAATAAAGGTTTCGCATCCTCTGGAACGGCTGCTTCTATTTGAGCAAGAATGAAATAGGTTTTGGATTGGCTATTTTGGAAGTAATTTATAGCATCACAAAGTTGACTAATCCGGCTTATATCTCTATTTTCACACTCTAAAAATCCATATTCTGCATTATTAATGAGTCCTCTAATAGCCGACTGGGACTCTTGATAAACTTCTTGAGGTGTGAGTTTTTTAGTTTTAGAAATATGCCGATAAAGTTCATCAGCATCTACTCTCTCTGTTTGGGGTAATCTATTTAATAATTCAACCCAAGATTCTTGATTATATTGATTTAGTACACTAATAGCATTTTGGAAAATTTTTGCACGTTTTTGGTATTCTTCTTGAGGACGTGGTGTGAATTCTTTATAAGAATCTTCAATAAATAATAAAAACTGACCCCAAGGATTTTTTTCTAAGACTTGCGGCTCAAATAATTCCTTTAAAGAGGGAATATTGCTTTTCTCTGCATTTCGTTTTGGACGAGCCAAGGCAGAATTTTTTTCTTGCTTAGGTATAGGTTTTCGAGGTGGTTGATTCATAAATTTAAGTTCAGGCTAAGGGCTAATTGTTAATGGCTAATTGTTAATGGCTGATGGCTAAGGGCTTTTTTCCCATTAGCTATTAGCTATTAGCTATTAGCTTTTGCTTTCCAACGAATACTTCGCTAACAAACCTTGTCCAGGTTCATCCATCTGTTGCAGTATTTGAATAATTCTTCGCACAGCCAACTTTGAAGGCTTAGCATGACCGTTCTCCCACCTATTAACGGTAGTATAAGTTACACCTACTTCTGCTGCAAACTCTTCTTGGGTTAATCCCATCAGACCCCGCGCTTCACAAATCAACTGCTTGAAATTTTGCTGGTTCAAGGATTTTTGATTGGTCATTTATTGAATTATTTGGATAGAAGATTGTTAAGACATATGTAGCTTTTACATAACACTTGCTACAACATAAGCTATATTTTTGAAACTGACCTGCGTTATATTACATATTCATCAAACCTTTAATAAAGTATGTTTTTAGACATTTTTTTATTAAAATCTCCAGGATATTACTGTTTTTTTCTTTATAAGGTAAAAATTTGTGAGATTTGCAAAAATTAGAAACCCGGTTTCTTTAAGAAACCGGGTTTCTGGTACCTCAACTACCAATACTTGTTGGTTAAGCCCTAAATTAAAATTTGGGCTAAAAGCTCAAACCCGTTTTAACGGGTTAAAAGCTATAGATAAATTGTGGCTCTTGATAACCTCTGGGCGGTCAGCTCTAACGATTTGTTATGCCGCGACAACATCAACCGCTTTAAGTGCCACAATATTAAGGTAACTTAATTTCCACGTGACGACTCCACACACCGCCCTCCGGGTCGGTGTGGGCTTCTAAGAAATTAGAAGTTCGTCATTAGCCAGAGTAATTCGTTATGCGAGAGTTACTACGTTTACCACGCCAGTCGCCTGATAAGGGAAACCCGTCTTCAGCGCTGGCTCCAGAATATATAGGCACTCCGGAATGCAGGTTTAGCAAGCCGTTTCCTAGTTCCGGATTCTGCGATCAGTGATTAAACATCTCTACAGGAAGAAGAGAAGTGTTGCTGGTACAAAACCTGGGTAAACATTGGCGAAGGAAACCACGCCGTAAGGTGACTACCTTTTTGTTAGGAGTATTAATTATGAAAGTTTATGTTGTCAATCAACATGAGCGTCCTTTGATGCCTACGACCCCTCGGAAAGCTCGATTATTTTTGAAAGAAGGCAAAGCCAAAATTTATAGTCGTGACCCTTTTACCATTCAATTAATTTACGGTTCTAGCGGCTATACTCAACCTGGAACATTAGGTGTTGATGCTGGCTACCAAAATATAGGCTACGGCGTTGTAAATAAAAAAGAAGAGTTAATTGGTGGTGAAGTTGAAATGCTTCAAGGAATGTCAGAACGACTGACAGAACGTGCCAAATATAGAAGAACTAGGAGAAATCGAAGACGGTTTCGTGCTCCAAGATTTAACAATCGTAAACGTAAAAAAGATTGGCTTGCTCCAAGTATCCAGCACAAACTTGATACTCACCACAAAATCATTGACCGCGTTAAAAGCATTGTTCCTGTCAAAGAAGTCGTTATTGAGGTAGCATCTTTTGATATTCAAAAGATTAAAGATTCGGATGTCGAAGGAACGGGTTATCAGCAAGGCGAACAGTACGGTTTCGACAATCTCCGTGAGTACATTCTCCACAGAGATGGGCATAAATGTCAAAATCCCGATTGCAAAAATAAATCGACCACCCCAATTTTGCAAGTGCATCATATCGGTTTCTGGAAGGAAGATAGAACAGATAGACCTGCAAACCTGATAACACTTTGCGACAAATGCCATACACCCAAGAACCATAAAAAGAATGGATTTCTGTTTGGTTGGGAACCAAAACTTAAATCGTTCAAAGGTGAAACATTCATGTCTACAGTGCAGTGGCGCTTAACCAACGAAGGCGAATATAGAGCAACTTATGGTTACATTACCAAGGGAACAAGGAGGGATTTCAACATAGAGAAATCGCATCATAACGATGCCTTTGTGATTGCTGGTGGAACCACCCAAAAAAGAGCAGAACCGTTAATGCTAGAGCAGATTAGGAGAAATAAACGCTCAATGGAACAGTTCTACGATGCCAAGTATGTTGATAGCAGAGACGGGTCAATCAAGTCTGGCTCAGAACTATCTTCAGGTCGCAGAACTCGTAATAAAAATAAAAATGGAGAGAATTTAAGGCTGTATCGACAACGGAAAACGTCAACGGGACAACGTAGAATAAAGAAATATCGATATCGTTATCAGCCCAGAGATTTCGTTCAATTTGAGGGCAATGTTTATGAAGTGATTGGTATGCAAAATTTGGGCACTGGTGTTAAGTTAAAAGACTATCCTGGCGTCAAAAACAAAGTTGTTAGCGTTAAAAAAGTCAGTCCCGTAAAAAGAAGGTCTGGTCTGTGTGCCATCACGTTGTAATTGGCGACTCCTCAACCACCCCACTCCTTCACTTCCCTTTGGTAAGTGTCAATCGGAGGTGGAATCGTCGCCGAGCGCGGTATTCATCCCGACACTTCACTTCCCTCCGGGACGCTACGCGAACGTGTAAGTGTGGGGCTTCTACCGGAGCTAGCTAAAAAAACAAATTTTGTTGGATTGGCACAAGAAGAAATCGCTGTTTCACTGAGGTGTCATTTCATGTTAATGGTACTTATGCTTATTTAACAGATTATGAACAACCCAACAACGAATGCTACCTACGAAGGAGATTTTTACGGCTGGCTACTCAAAAGTGCTGAACTATTGCGGCAAGGACAATTCTCTGAACTTGATTTAGAGCAAATTGCTGAGGAATTGGAAGGCATGGCCAGAAGTGATAAACGGCAGTTGATTAATCGCTTTGCTGTGCTGTTCTCACACTTGTTGAAATGGCAATATCAACCAGAGCGGCGCTCAAAAAGTTGGGAACGAACCATTCGGGAGCAGCGCAAACGCATTTCATTATTGTTGGATGATAGCCCAAGCTTAAAGTACGAAATTGAGCAAAAGCTTGCGGATGCTTATGAAATTGCTGTGCTATCTGCGGCAAATGAAACTGGATTGGATGAAGATTGCTTCCCCGAAAGCTGTGAATATGATTTAGATCAGGTGTTAGATGCAGGATTTTACCCCGATTAACGAGCATATGCAGTCTACTATTATGGCACCACGTTGATTGAGAACGAAACGGATAGGGTTAACGACCAGGAATCTACTCTTCATCTGTCTGCAAATATTCTAATAGCAGCAACCGCAAGTAATCTAACATCCTAATATAATTCTTGATGAGTGCATATTTTTCATTATTGCCAAAGTACAAATTCGCAATAGTCGGCACATTTAAAACTCGCATCATTTGTAGTTGCTCAATTGCCCTAGCTTTAGAAGCAATCTGACCTGTGGCTTGAAGTTGACTAGCGTAACCTCTAAGATTTACTGTTAAAAGTTCCATTTCTTCTATGAGCGAAAACTCTTCATCTTCCGGAGGAAAGCAAGTAGCAATTTCTTTTCGTTCGCTGTGTGTGTTTTGATAAGCATCTAATAACTGTGCCAATAATTGAACAATGTTTCTCTTCGTCAATTCTTGCTCATTTAAAATCGCCTTCATCGTTGACTCCATAAGTAACTATCTTTTCACTGCCGTAGTTGTCAGGTCTGACAATCAAAAATTCATTGCCTTTACGATACACAGCTGAACTATCTCTACGATATCCGGTTTTTGGAACTCTGATGGCTCCTTTCTTATTAAAGTTATGAGCTTTGCGTAGATACTTTAAGGGGTCAATGCCTTTTCTAACAGCATGGTCTAGAATACTCTGGGCAACACTGGTATAAGTAGCAGCATCCCACTCATTCATATACTGTTGAATCTCAGCCCCCTCTGCCCTTGTATAGCTTTCTAATAGTTGTATCAAAAATGGGTCAAAGATTGGCTGTTCTTCTGGCATGACGATCCAATTAACATTCTTGACAAAAATGATACCGTATAAGCTAAAACTGAATAGTTAAAATTATATTGTTTTTAAAACATAGCATAGGAGGCGATCGCCTCCGGGGAGAACGCCAACTTCCAAGACGCGACCATCAAATTTACTAATAATTTGGCTTGACTGAGACAATTGCAGTTTTAACTGGGCAATCTGGCGTTTAACTTCCTGAATTTGATTTAAGTCACAAAAAACACGTTCATTATTCCTCAAATTACGCAGGACTTCGATTACCACCGAAGCAAAACTAGAGAAGATCGGCAGTTGATTAATCGCTTTGCTGTGCTGTTCTCACACTTGTTGAAATGGCAATATCAACCAGAGCGGCGCTCAAAAAGTTGGGAACGAACCATTCGGGAGCAGCGCAAACGCATTTCATTATTGTTGGATGATAGCCCAAGCTTAAAGTACTAAATAGTTCAATTATGTGGAGATGATTGTGGAGTTCAGCCATCAACTAAAATATGAAAGTGTCGTATCAGGTCAGATAAGTATGCTAGCCCTCCACGAAAAAATCGTTGAAAAGCTCCAGTCCCTTCCTGAGCCTGCTTTACGCGAAGTGCTAATGTTTATTGAGTTTTTAAGTTGGCGCACACAAACCAGCCAGTCAGATCTATTTTTGTCTGTTATTGGCTCATTGTCTGGGGAACCGTTAATTAAAATCTAAGCAGATCTAGGCATTGCTAGGTATTTAGACAAGCACAGCAACGGTTACTGTACTATTTTCCGTTGGATTTTCACCAACCATCTGAAGCCCTAATTAATTAGGTTGTTCAGAAGCTGACAAGGCTGTATTCTATAATACAGGCAAATATTTGAGTGATATTGAAACAATAGTTCTTCAAAGTGCCTGGGAGGGAAAAACTTATGATGAAATGTCAATACTTTATGGTTATAGTGCTGAGTATCTCAATAAAGATGTAGGGAATAAATTATGGCATAAGCTGACTGAAGTATTAGGCGAAAAGGTTTCTAAGAAAAATTTTAAAGAAGCGCTCAAAAGAGCATGGGAAAAAGAAAAAAATACATCTTTGTCTATCACTCATCTACCTTTTCCTGAAGGCGCAGTTGCTATAAATTCGCCTTTTTATATAGAACGTTATGAGATTGATTCTCTATGTTTTGAAACAGTGATAAAGGCTGGTTCTCTGATTAGAGTTAAAGCCCCAGAACTCATGGGTAAAACATCTTTAATGAACAGAATTTTAAACTATGCAGAGCAACAAAATTACAAAACAGTATATTTAGATTTGAAAAGTGTAGATAAACAAATTTTAACTCATTTAGATAAGTTTCTTCGCTGGCTTTGCTGCATGGTGAGTCGGCAGTTAAAATTAGAAAATAGGTTAAATGATTATTGGGATACAGAAATTTTAGGTAGTAATGATAACTGTACAGTGTATTTTGAGGAGTATTTACTAACAGAAATTAACTGTCCGGTTGTTTTAGGATTGGATGAGGTGGATAGAATTTTTCCCTATACCGAAGTGGTTGAAGATTTTTTTGGGATGCTGCGAAGTTGGCATGAGAAGGGGAAAATTTGCGACATTTGGAAACAATTGCGGTTAGTCATAGTCCATTCTACTGAAGTGTATATCCCCTTAGATATAAATCAATCACCATTTAATGCAGGAATACCAATAGAACTACGAGAGTTTAATGTACAGCAGGTAAAGGATTTAGCTTATTTTCATGGGTTGAATTGGAACGAGTTCCAAGTAGACCAATTGATGAAAATGGTTGGGGGACATCCCTATCTGGTACGGTTGGCAATGTATTATGTTAGTTCTGGCAAAATGACGCTAGAGCAGCTATTGTACGAAGCACCCACAGAAGCTGGAATTTACACCAATCATATGCGGCGATACTTAGATGTACTGCAACAAGTTCCAGATTTGGCTGAGGGGTTCAAACAAGTTGTCACCTCACATAATCCGGTGGAATTGGATTCGATGCAAATTTATAAATTGCATAGTATGGGGTTGGTGCAAAGACTGGATAATCATGTTATTCCTCAATGCCATTTATATCGAGAGTATTTTCAGCGAGTTTTGACTTAAAATTTACGCACCTTCCTATACCTAAATTCTATTCTGGTCAATCATCCGGAGGATGCCAACCACTAATTGTCCAACGTCCTTTATCGCTAGCAGCTATTCGATTTTTTAAGCTTTCAGGAATATATTTAGACACAACAATTTAAGGAGTCGGTACATGATGTCCTCGCCAACGGAGTAACACAGCAGCTTGGGCTTTAGAAAGCATAAAACCGTCAGCTTCGTGACGCAGTTTTATTAGTTCCAATCGTTCTGCATCTGTAATGTTACCACTAGAGTTACGCTCCAGCAGAAAGTTGTATCGCTCCATTTGCTCTGCTGTTTTGCGACTGCGGACAATTTGCCACAAGCTATTATCATCTAGTTTATCTAAAGCTGCAAGGTCAGCTTGGAATTCCTCTGGTACATCATCCCATTCCGGAGGACTACCTACTTGCAAAGCATGAACTATTACCTCTTCAATAGGGCGACGTTGCGCGTGGGCAGTGTTGACTAACCGCTGATAGAGTATTTCTGGGATTTGAAGAGTCACTGTCTGTGTTGCCATTGTTCAATTCCCTACTCATGCCTTGATTCAACCGTCTTAATTTTAGAGTATTTTCAGCGAGTTTTGACTTAAAACTTATTTCATATTATGTTCGGATGAACACTTACACTAAGTTTGGGTGTTGCATGCGCTCTTAGCGCAACTACAAACAAATTATTTCATCAGCATTGTTAGCAAATTCTACCAAAACTTTATAGGGTTGGTGTTCTGAAATTATGACAGCACCAGAATCATACTATGAATATCAGGTTGGTGGTAGTCTACCTGTTAATGCCTTAAGTTATGTAACACGACGAGCCGACCTGGAATTTTACAAAAGTTTAAGAAATGGTGAGTTTTGTTATGTATTGAATTCACGACAAATGGGTAAATCTAGCTTGCGGGTACGGACGATGCAAAGACTGCAAGCAGACGGCTTTGTTTGTGCATTTATTGATTTAACGGGCATTGGTAAAGAAGATGTGACAGCAGAAAAGTGGTACGCTGGAATTGTCCAATCTCTTGTCAGTAGTTGTCATCTCACCAAAGCAATCAACTGGCGGAGTTGGTGGCGAGAAAGGAAAGAGTTGCTCTCTCCCATACAGTGTTTGAGTCTGTTTATTGACGAAATTCTGCTAATTAAAGTTTCACAAAAAATAGTCATTTTTGTAGATGAAATTGACAGAGTTCTCAGCCAGAATTTCTCGGTAGATGATTTTTTTGCTTTGATTCGGTTTATTTATAATAAACGGGTTGATAATTCAGCATACCAGAGGTTAACTTTTGCTTTGTTGGGAGTAGCAACTCCTAGCGATTTGATTGCTGATAAGATCCAAACCCCTTTTAATATTGGCAAAGCCATAGAATTACATGGTTTTGAACTTCAAGAAGCCGGACCCTTAGCACAGGGTTTAAATGGAAAAGTAGATAATCCTCAGACAATTCTTCAAGAGATATTAAATTGGACCGGAGGACAACCATTTCTAACGCAGAAATTATGTCGGCTTGTTGTTCAATCTGTCCAAAATGGAAATGTTTTTACTGCAAAAAAAGTTGCAGAAATTGTACAAAACTGTATAATTGAAAATTGGGAAGCACAAGATGAACCAGAACACTTAAGGACGATTCGAGATAGAATTTTGAGGAATGAGCAAAAAGCTGGACGGTTGTTAAGCCTTTATCAGGAAATTTTACAAACCTCCCAATCTGGAGAAGAAGTGCTTGCTGACGGTAGTCCCGAACAAACAGAGCTGCGCTTGTCAGGGCTGGTGGTTCAGCGCCTGGGAAAATTAAAAGTTTATAACCGGATTTATCAACATATTTTTACTCAAAAATGGGTAAGTAAACAATTAGAGAAACTACGTCCTTATTCTCAGAATTTTAATGCATGGGTAGCTTCTAATTTTCAAGATGAATCTCGGCTTTTACGGGGACAAGCATTACAAGATGCTTTAGATTGGGCAAAACACCAAAACTTGAGCCCTTCAGATTATCGTTTCTTAACTGCTAGCCAGGATTTAGAAAAGTGCGAGTTTCAACATAATTTAGCTGTCAAAGAAGAAGAAAGCAAAATTTTAGCTAAAGCTAATGATACATTAACCCAAGCTCAACAAAAAGCTAAGAAAATTATTGGTTTTGGTTCTGTGATTTTGGGACTGTCGTTAGTATCAGCTGTCATCACAGGATTGCTCCTAGGAAAAGCAAAACGAGAACAAGCAGAAGCTGATATATTGTTAACAAGTGTTTACTCAGAAAGAGTCTTTAATACCAGTCCATTTGTTGCTTTACTAGAAGCGTTGAAAGCAGGTCAAAAATTGCAAAACTTGAAAAAATCTTTTTCAGTCCAAAAAGATGTAAGTACGCGGGTCATGTCTGTACTACAGCAAGCAGTTTATGGCGTTAGAGAGTTTAATCGTCTAGAAGGACATAGTGACAGAGTCCAAAACGTTAGTTTCAGTCCTGATGGTAAAATCCTTGCTTCTGCTAGTGCAGACAATACCGTTAAACTGTGGAATGTCAAAGATGGAATTCTATTGCGATCGCTTGAAGGTCATACGAGCGATGTTTGGAGCATCAGTTTCAGTCCCAATGGTGAAATTCTTGCTTCTACTGGTAATGATGGGACTGTCCGATTATGGAATGTCAAAGATTATACTCAGATTAAAATCATTAAAGGTTATAATAAGAGTCTCAGCAGCGTCAATTTTAGTCCCAATGGTAAAACCTTAGCTGTTGGAGCTTTAGACGGTAGAGTGGGAATTTTCAATGTTGACGATGGTAACTTAATTCAAATTATCGACGGTCATAGTGAACCAGTCGTCAGTGTCAATTTTAGCCCTGACGGAACAATGATTGCTTCCTCAAGTCTTGACGGGACTCTCAAACTGTGGAATGTTTCGGATGGTAGTTTGGTACGAACCCTCAAAGGTCATCACGATAAACTGACAATGTCTAATTTTAGCCCTGATGGTAAAATGCTGGCTACAGCAAGTTTCGATCACACTGTCAAACTGTGGAATGTCTCCAATGGGGCTTTAATACGAACCCTCGAAGGTCATATAGCTCCCGTCAACAGTGTTAGTTTCAGCCCTGATGGTAAAGCGATCGCCTCAGCTAGTGAAGATGGGACAGTCAAAGTCTGGAATTTAGCACAACCAGACATTGAACCGCAGACTTTCAGAGGTCATAACGGTCATGTGAGACACGCCACATTTAGCCCAGATGGTAAAATTTTAGCCACTGCTAGCCCTGACCATACTGTAAGACTTTGGAGAATTGAAAGTATTGAGCCAAAAACACTCAAATACCATCAAGATAGGGTTTTAAGTATCAGTTTTAGCCCTGATGGTAAGACTTTAGCTTCTGCAAGTGCAGATAAAACTATCAAGCTTTGGAATATTGCAAAGTCTCAACTGAAGACTCTAAAGGGTCATAACGGAGATGTTCGTAGCGTCAGTTTTAGTCCAGATGGTAAGACCCTCGCCTCTGCTGCTGATGACAATACAGTCAAGCTGTGGAGTGTTAAGGATGGTTCTTTAGTGCAAACCATTCAAGGTCATAGCAAACGATTGTCACGAGTCAGTTTCAGTCCCGATGGCAAAATTCTTGCTTTAACGGGCGATGATGAAATTGTAAAGTTATGGAATATCTCCAATGGTACCCTACTATACACTCTCAAGGGTTATGATAACTGGCACACTGGTGGTAGGCTGACTGGTATCAGTTTCAGCCCTGATGGTAAGATTCTTGCTTCTACGAGTGATGAACCAGCTGTAAAGCTGTGGCGTGTAGAGGACGGTTCTTTAGTAAAAACTTTGCGGGGTCATAGCGATCGATTAACTAGTATCAGTTTTAGCACAGATGGTCAATTTCTTGCCTCTGGCAGTGCAGACCATACAGTCAAAATATGGCGAGTGAAAGATGGTGTAGCCGTGAAAACCCTTAAAGGTCATAGTAACTGGGTTACAGATGTTAGTTTTAGTCCCCCTCGCGTAGCATCCCCACAAGGGATAGGTCACACCCTCGCCTCCGCGAGTTTTGATAGCACGATAAAGCTTTGGAACATCAATCATGATACTCCAGAGCAAACTCTTAAAAGTCATCGCCACATGGTCACAAGCATTAGTTTTAGTCCGGATGGGAAAACTCTCGCTTCTGCAAGTAGAGACGGAACTGTCAAGCTGTGGAATATCACTTTAGATACAGAGGATTTCATGAAGTTGGGATGTGAGTGGCTAAGCGATTACTTAGCTACTCATCATGAGGAAAAAGAAGTTCGAGAAATTTGCCAAAGCCGTTTTAAGCGCTGATTGGATTAAGTTGGAACATATTGAACAAAGGTAAAGTCCGAAGCAAAACTGATATTTGTGTTGTCAACCACGACACCAATCAAATCGCCTTGGAAGTAGATTGTTGTATCTAGAGCAGCACTTCCAGAATAGCTACCAGTACCAAGAGAATAGTAGGTAATATTATTGCTACCAAAGTCGGGGACACTGATTTTATCACCTTCAGCACGATCAAAGTCTTGAATGGAGGCGTAGCCTAATCCTTTATAATCTACACCACCGTAACCAAGGGAAAAGATATCTTCACCAAGACCTCCAGTGAGTTTGTCGTAGTCACCACCTCCAGCCAGAAAATCATTACCAGATCCACCAATTAGGGTGTCGTTTCCTTGAAAACCATACAGTGTATCGTTATCCTGTCCACCCTCCAGTAAATCGGAACCACCTCCACCATAGAGCCTGTCTTTACCTGAACCGCCAAATAAGTTATCATCACCATCAAAACCATACATAGTATCGTTTCCGGCATAACCAAAGATAGCATCATCAGCATTGGTTCCCGTTAGATAATTATTACTGTTATCACCTAAAACAGGATTTTTGCCTCCATTGTCACCAAGGATTACAGGTTCAAGTACGTTAATTGAATCAGCCATGTCTATTGCTCCTTTTTACTATTGCAGAGAAAGAAAAACTAAAATTGTAAAGCTATCCCACACAAAACTCTATTTCGCACAGATGTTATAAATTCTCACATCACGAGCAATATCATCTTGGTTACGTAACTGAACTGTCCACTGACGCTCGTTAGACGGGAAAGAGTGAATCACTGTAAATCCGTTAGAAGTATTACCTGACTCAGCTCTGGTTTCAAATCCACCCCCTACTGTATAAGCATTGGCGGGACAGTTCCACTTCAATATCACTGAATTTTTTGGTTGAACCTTTAACCAATCAGAACGATGGTAGCCCAGGGCTGGTTTTTCACTTAGACTGCGATCGCCACCATAAATTTGGACAGCTAATACAACAGCCGGGGTTAATAAAGCACTAGCAGCAAGAACACTGACGGTAATAAATTTACGAGTTAATAGTTGAGGTTTTCTCATGGAATTTATCCCTGAACAAATTGTATATATAGCGCTTCTCACTTGAATCACATACAACGCGATCGATACAATGTAGGGGCTTTCCGGTTGTTCGCCCTCCAATGTGTATTGCACCCAACCAAGAACCGCTATATTTAATAGTGTCCCTACCTTAGATAAGAAATTCCATAGGAAAAAATCAGGTTTTAATCCTCTCTCTAGCAACAGTAAGGTCTTCGCTGTCACAAAGAGGCTATAGGACTAGTATTTGATTTTTGAAAAAACTCCGTACATCTGAAGAGAGATAAAATCAAAGGCAGTGTTTCGGATAAACCACTCAAACATCCACTTTAAATGAGAAAATCTTGGAATTAAGGCACAAAAACGTCGAACCCAGGTTTTAGCTTATAACCAAATGTCTTCAATGGGGTTTTGGACTGGACAATTAGGAGCAAAGCGAATGCAGTGTATTTTCCACTGCTCAGTTGGTAAGCCTTGATTAATTTCATCCAAAAAATCTCGAACTTCTTGAGAGTGGTGGTAACTTGCACCATCCCATCCCAAAGAATCAGCAATCGTTGATTGGGGGACTGGGCTAGCAAATAACGGAGGTAATCAATGGTATTTTTGGAATTTCCCGCATCATAAGCTTTCGTGCCGTTAATTCTCCTTCAACATAATCCACAGCACCATAATATGTTTGTTTGTCTCGTTCGTTCACAACACCGAACCACAAAGGCTTGAACTACGGTCAATTGAGTGTATTGTTGCCAGGTTGTTGGAGAAGATATCTCGTGGGTTGCACTACCCTAAAAACCATTAGATCAGTGCAAGTTCAAAGAACACTACTACACAAGAGGGCATGATGGTGAAATGTACTTCCCTTATCTTACGCTCAAAAATGTAGTATAATATCCCCAGGTATTACTTAGTCAAACAGAATGAGTAAACTCAAATAGCAGTGAGAATTCCGCCGTTGCTATTGGAGGAGCTCGATAGCTACGTAGAGCGAACAGGGTCATCAAGAACGGATGTAGTTGTCAGTGCAATCGCCACCTATCCAGGCTGTACTAGGATAGAGTAAGTTTTTCAGAAAGTGCTGTCTTCTCAAAAATTTGATATGAGAACTATGATTGTGCTGCTAATACTGAATCTATTTTGTTTAAGCGAAAAATCTTTGTTCCAGACAGTTAAAAATTCCTTAGCGTACAAAAAAACGTGGATTGACATGGTGACTCCAGTTACGATTTCCTTAACTTTAAACTCTAGAGTAATTATAATAACAATATTTGTTTAGCAAATGAGTAGATATGACCTCGAAGCTCTAACTGATGTCGAAAATCACCTTAGACACGTAGTTTGTTTAGTCACCAGAAACAACCTAAATGAAAATGTTCGCAAGATTGTGAATATTCAGATTGACAATATACGTGCGCGAATTGTTGATAAAAATTTATACTTGGCAGTAGTAGGTGAAGCATCTACTGGAAAAAGTACCTTTATTAATGCTCTACTAGATAATAATGTGCTTCAAGCACAGGCGCTAACAATGACTACTTCTTGCCCAACGATTATTAAGTATGGTGCTGAATTATCTGTAGAGATTCGCCTTCATCAAAGTAAAGAAGTATTAAAATTGACTTTTGCTCATGAACCAATTACTGTTTCTAGTCTTCCTGGCATTCATAATCTATCTCTAAGTGAACTAATCCGAATTTGTACAACAGATGATGAAATTAGAAGACACTTAGTCAATTTCACATTAACATATCCAGCCACTTTTCTAAAAGATGGCATTTGCATTATTGATACTCCAGGTGCAAATACTAATGCAACTGAACATACGCGGGTCACTCGCGATGCTGTTGAAAGATCAGATGCTGCAATCATTATTACACCTGCTAAACAAATTGTTTCTGATGCTCTCATTAAGTTAATCACTAGCGACCTTCATCTGACACCGTTTCTTCATCGCTGTATCTTCCTAATTACTGGAATGGATCTGATTAAGGAACGTGAGCGCGATCATCTTATCCAAAGCGTAAACCAGCGGCTCAAAAGAGGATTAAAACTAGAAAATTTACCACCTGTATTTTATGCATCAGCACAGTCTGTAGTAGATAAATTCAGTGGTGAAGAACCAGGAGTGCAAAACGAGAAAGAGCGTAGCTATTGGCAAAGTCATTTCAAGGAACTTAAGTTTAATCTATTCTCTTATCTCAAACAACAGCGAGCATTAGCGATTGAAGAACATTTACTACGATTAATTAATGGATTATTTGAGGTGCTGGAGAAACACCTCGACGCTCAGTGGAGTGAATATAGAGAAAAATATAATCTCTTGGAAGCAGCCATCATACAAGATCTAGATCTCTTTGCACAAAGTCAGCATCAAGAGTCTTATGACAAAATGAAGGTTGCCGTTGATGAGGCAATAGTGTGGATAGAAGTATCTGTAGATCAGAAACGCGACGAAATTTTAGATGAGGTTCAAAATGATCTACAGGAAATTTCATCCCTAGATAATTTGAAATCATACGTTGAGGATAGCCTCTCAAATCTACTGACTCGCCATCAAATGCAGCTACAGAAGGAGTTGGCTCAGTATATAGACCGTATCTTAAGGGAAGCACAATCAATTAGCCAGATGTTCGATGAGCGTTTCACAAGTGCTTACCAACGTTTAAGCATCATTAAAAAAGAGATTGGTAACAACAATACAGAGCTAGAAATTACGCTGAGTTGTGATGACTTATTAACTATGGCCAAAAACAGCAGTGCGTTTAAATCTAGCTCCGATCAGCAAATCACAGGTTTAATACTTGGAGGAATCCTGGGTGCGATTTTACTACCTGGTATTGGGTGGATCTTTGCTGCTTGGTTGGGTTCAAGTCTCACTAGATTCTTTGGTCCCTCCTTAGAAGAGCGTAAAGAAACACTATGGAACAACATCCGCTCTCAATTAATCACTCAATTTACACATGTAAAGAGTGAAATTCGTCAAACTACCAACAACTACGGAAATGAATTAAAATCTGCCGTTGATGCTCGTATTAATGCCCATTTAGAGCGTTATAGCAATACTGTTTGTGCTATCAGAGAAGTACAAAAAGGCGAGGCTGAACAATTGAAAATTTTACAAAAAACAATAGAAAATGATATAAATGAACTTAAAGATAGACGTGATTCTATTACTAAAAAAATGCTCCAATTAAAATCCATCAAAATATAAATACAATAACGTTGAGTATTTATATTTTTTTATCAATGCTAACTCACAGCTTAGAAAATTCATTTTTTTCATGAAATACTAGCAAAGGAGGTTTAAGTGTACGAAGATAATTATGCCAAGGATCGCCAGCGACGCGAAGAACTTGCAGAATTGGTACAGCAGGTGATTAACATACTCTTTAGATTAGGAATCAGCAATGAACTCACAAAAGCACAGCAGCTAAAAGAAACTGTACTACGAGATACTTTTAAAATTTTAGTCATTGGTGAGTTTAACACAGGAAAAAGTACATTTATTAATGCTCTTTTGGGTGAGGAAATTCTCCCGTCATCTGCTACACCTACCACGGCTATTACTAATGAAATAAAATGGAATCAAGAACCGCGAGCAGTTCTTCACTTCAACGAAACTAACAAGCAACCACTTGAAATCCCTATTGATGAACTAGAAAACTATGTTGTGATCAAGGATGACGATGCAGAACAAGAGATCCGACAGAGTCCTTACAGTCATATTGAACTGTTCTGGCCTATTGAGTTATGTCGTAACAATGTTGAGATTATTGATTCTCCTGGATTAAATGAGAGTGAGGTACGTGAGGAAGTCACGATTAACTATTTACACAACGTAGATGCAATTCTATTTGTAATGACTGCACTGCGTCTGGGACCTTCTATTCATGAGAAGGAAACATTAGAGACGCTACGTACATTGGGTCATGAAGACATATTTTTTGTCGTTAATCAATATGACTTGCTACGTAAGGAGAAAGACCGTGAAGCAGTGATGCAACGCGCTAAAGAACAATTCTCTAGTTACACTACCAAACCATTTGCCGACATTTATTTTATCAGTTCTCTTAATGCTTTAGACGGACGATTGAATCAAAATGAGGAACTAGTTCAACGCTCAAACATTCTAGCACTAGAAGAGGTATTGCATAATTTTTTAGCTAACGAACGCAGCCGTATTAAGATCAAACGTGCTGCAAAGGATCTCCAATTCATAATTATTCAAACACCAAAATTTATTCTGGACAAACGGGTCTACTTGCAGAAACCACTCACCGAATTAGAACAAAGTTATGAATCTGCTCGTACTCGATTCGATCAACTACGAGGCGATCAGGAAAACATTATTCGTCGTGTTGATGGCTATCGCCGTGATATGAGAGAATTAATCATAGGAAAAAATAGAGACTTCTTCATAGGCTTTGAAAATAAAGTTAATGATTTGGTTGCAGAATATTCTATCGAACTAAAATGGAGCCTTAATATCCGTGGGCAGGTTCAAGATGCAGTTCAAGGACTAGCTGATTTTCTTAATAAAAAACTTGAGAATGAATTTACCACTTGGAGAGAAGATATATTGATGAAATTTATAGAAGAGCGCTTTAAAAGCCTACGGCGAGATTTAGAACGACTTACGGAAAACTTTGAAGCAGATTTAAAACTTACCCGTATAAAGCTTTTGGGAGCACAAATTCCTTCTAGTGAACTTGAGGTTGCAAAAGAGGGACCTAGTAACGCCTTAGAAAGAACCCTTGCAGCAGCTGGCGGTTTTTTCTTAGCAGGAGTTGGGGGCGCAGGAGTAGGAGCAATCTTTGGTTGGCAAGAAGTTACAAAGTTGATTCTTCCTCATCTTCTCGCATTAATGGCAGCATCAACGTTTGGGTTGCCGCTACTACCAGTAGCAATTGTGGTTGCTGTTTTTCGAGGTGGAGTAACTGCACTCAATATTATACAACGTGTGAAGGAAGAAGTTGGCAAAACGTATAAACAGAAATTGCGTGAACTTTCGTTACAACAAGGAGAGAAGATCGCAAAACAATTTGATGCTGAGTTGGCTGAATTATCAGCGCGACTTGAGCGAGGTTTGAAGGTGCAGATTGATACAGTGGAAGAACAAGTTCAAACAGCTTTAAAGACGCACAAAGCTGGACAGCAAGAGGTTGATAATGAACTGCACGAGATCAATAATCTGGAGAAACAGCTAAGTGACATTAATTTAAAACTTTTGACATTTATTGAATTGATTGACTAAACTAAAGGTGAAAAATGATCTTAGATAAAAACTTGCAGGAACTAACTCAGCAACAGATCGATATTCTCAGGGATTTGGCTTTGCTAGATATAGAAAATCATTTACAAGAGGGATTAGCTCGGTTACTTGATCCCAATTTTCGATTGCTGGTTGTTGGTGAATATAGCCGGGGTAAAACTACATTCCTAAATGCACTAATGGGACAGGAGATTCTTAAAGCGGCAGCGGTTCCTGTGCCAATAACCAATAGACTCCGATATGGTGAAACGCCCTCTGCTGAGGTTTACACTGATGGTAAGGTTCAGTCAGTAGCTGTTGCAGACCTTCAGGAAGGTGAATTTGAGCGTGTTGAGTTGTCTTATCCGTTAGATTTGCTACGCGATCGCATAGAATTGATCGAACATCCGAGTATGTCTGAAAAACCAGATGCATTTGCTAGAGCACTTGCTAATGCGGATTTGGTTATCGTGATGCTTGCTTGTGATGCACTTTACTCTGCAACTGAAACCCAGATGATTGAACAAATTAAACTGTTAGGTCATCTTGAACTATTTTTTGCATGCAATTTCTTTGATCGCATTCCCCTCAACCAGCAAGAACAGGTAAAACGAGCAGCTTATGTACGCTTACCAGCGAATGCGGAGCGGATTTTCTTTCTCAGCTGTGAGTCTACACTTAACGGCAACATAGAAGCTTTTCAGGTAATGAATGCTTTGTGTGATAGGCTCCTGGAATTCATCGCAACGAATCGGCTTTGTGTGAAGCAAGAACGCTTGCAACGGCTTTTGCTTCAATCTGTGGATGTGGCAAACAAGCAAATTGAAAAATGGCAAGCAGAAAATTCCCAGAACCAAGTTGCTGCTAAAGCGAAAGTACAACAGTTACATGAATCATACCAAGAAGTTGCCTCAGCAGTGCGTATGATTGAAGGTGATCTCGAAGACTTCCGTCAGCGTACACGTGATGTCGTTCAAACCATGTGTAGAACTTTTATTCGTAATCTGGCTCTGCAAATTGAAGATTGGGTTAGAACATCTAGCACACCCAATCTCCATGAATTTCTTCGTGTCCAAGTTGGAGAAGCAGTTCAAAAGTGGAAACTTAAGGAACTTAATCCTTACCTCAGGGAACAAATGATCCGTCAGGAAAAAACACTTGAAAATGCTCTTATAAAATTTATTAATCACCTCGACAATTTGTATGCGCTGTTTTCAGACTCCTTTGTCTCAGGATTGAAGATCCCTGTTAATAAACTGTCAGTAGAAGACATTATTATTAATATACCTGGTCAGGAGGTTTCAGAAAACGTTGATAAGGTTAATCTAGTGAAAATTCCAGAATTTATGCTGGCACTGGTTGTACCAATTATTGTTGTAGCTATTATTCCCTCTATACAGGTAGCTTTACCTTTAGCTGCTATGGGTGTTGGTGCTGGAGTCTATCTAGGAATTACACGAACACAATCAATCAACAGCGCAGAAAGTGAAAAGATAGCTAAATCTTATTCTCAACTCATCAATGCACAAGCAGATCAGATAACTCTTGCAGTTTGGGAGAAGGTTGATACCCAGCTAGAAAATTTGCAGACACAGGTAAAAGATCTTTTAACTGCACAACTTAAACAAGCGGAACATTTGACAAATTCTGAGTTAGAGCATCTTCGCATGGAGACATCAAGCAGATTTGATAACTTTCAAACCCGCTTGGACACCATCAAAACAGCAATAAGTTGATTTACCTTATGTTTCAATCAAGCAAGTAAGTAAAATGAACTTAAATCGTTTTGACAACACGAAAGCTGCACAAGTTCTAGATGAAATTGCTAAGTTAATTGGTTCGACAGAATTAGATGTAAACCATGTGTCTGGACTAGACATGGTTCAGGATGCTGAACTGTTGAGGCTTTATGCTAAGAGTTTGCGCAGCGGACGATTCAATTTATTAATTACTGGTGCATTTAATAGTGGTAAATCAACACTGGTTAATGCTCTTCTGGGGAGTGAAGTTGTATTAACTGGATCTGTTCCAACAACGGCGGTCATTACTCGTCTGATTCAAAGTGATGACTTGACAATTACTGTATACCCACGGGTTGGAACACCATACCAAATTGATAGAGACATATATGTGAATAGTTATGATATCTCACGTGAGAATTTCTCAAAAGGTGAGACAGATATTGTCTCTTATCAACAAGTGGATTACATTGAAATCAGTGGGTCCTTTCCTCTCCTACAGGAAGGACTTACCATGATTGATACACCAGGACTAGCAGAAAACAGTTTGCGGACAAGATTAGTTCTTGAGTATCTTCCCCATGCAAATGCTATAGTTGTGGTCATTGATGCTAAACAATCGCTTTTCAAGGATGAGCGTAATTTTATCACCTTATTGGGTACAGACAAATTACAACAAGTGTTTTTTGTCGTTAATCGTGTAGATCTTCTTAAAATAGATGAGCTTTCTCAGCTAAAAGGTTGGATCAAAGACCGCTTGAAACCTTATTTTTGTAATAGGGATGGCAGTTTTGATGAGAAACTCTATGAGACTCGTGTTTTTTTCACTAGTGCGCTCTATGCTAGCAGGTTCAGTTCTCATGAAACTCTAAATGAATCGGTCGGTCCTGAGTCTGGTGTTGCTTCTCTACGCGATGCACTACTTGGCTTCCTGAAAAAAAATGAAGATCGAAATGTTGATCTGCAAAGGTTGCTTCCGATACTCGCAGATGTGCTTTATAGAGCACGCCAAAGGATGAAATATCGGTTAAATGTGTTGCAACAGCCTTTTGAAAAGCTACAAGCTCAAGCAATTGAGAGTGAAACGAGACTCAAACAAATGCGCCAGCTTGTTGAGTCTATTCAAAGGCGGATTATAGAGGTTGGTGAAGTGGTTAAATACCAAATCTACGCTGATCTTATTCAATATCCGAAACAGATGCAAGCCTCTTGGTCACGGGATGTGGAAATATTAGAATTTGAGCAGTTAGCTAATGTAAATATATTTTCTGCCAAATTCAATCAAAAGGATCAACAACGCTTTGCTACTTTGCTTTCAGATGAACTTCAACGATATACACAGATAAAACTTATTCAATGGGCAAAGCAATTACCTGATGTTATTTGTCCTAGTATGACAGATCTTGTTAAAGATATTCAGCATGATTTACGAGCTTTTCATTTAGAGATTCAAGATATTACAGCTTTATTTAGTCAGACAAGCAGAGTACCATCAGCAAGATTAAGTAGTGCAAACTTTATAAATATCAACCAAGATTTAACATTGGAAATCTTGACACCGAATTCAATGTTGCGTTTAGTAAGTTCAATAGTTGATCAACAGCTTGCTGATTTGTCTAAAAACAATGTATTGCAAGATGTTGGGTTGACTGTTATTCGTGTCATTCTTGAATTTGTTGAAATAATTTTTTCTACAAAAGGTTATTTAATAAGTAGTATAATATCTCGTATTGGTCGTGATATAATTTCTCAAATTCAGCGTCATCGTGAATCTAAAGAGTTTTATAATTATAGAAATAATGAGAATAAAAATTTGGAACAGACTTATGTTAGTTATTTAGGAACTGAAAAAATTGAAAAGCTTAAGAGCGCTATTAAAGAAACTGTTTCAAAAGAGTTAGATATTCGTCTATTTGAGCAAGTTCATTCGACATTTGTTAGCAAACAAAACTCTCTGTTTCAACAAGTTGAAGCTGAATTTAAGGTTATTAGTGAGAATGTAAAAGATAAATTGCTCAAAACTATTGAAGAGGTGGCGGTGGAACAGCAGCAATTGCTTGAGTCTCGATGTGACAAGCAATTCTTTCTGGAGCAAGAGCAGAGCCGTTTACAAAGGATAGATGTAGCTTTGCGATCGCACATCAATACTATATCTATGGCATCAATACAAAGAACATTAACAGATCTTCAAATTGAACAACTGAGCAACCAGCGAGCTGTATTTCTAGAGCAAATCAATAGTCCACCAGAAATCGTTGAACTCCTTCAGATTGAAGTAGAAGAGCCTGTTGAACAAAATAGCGTTATTAATACTACTGTACCAGAGTCTAATATTGATGTCATTTATTCCCGCTTAGTAGGTGCTGTTAAAGTAGCGCTAGGTCTAAAAGAAATAGAATCAAATGATAGTGATTTGGCTAGCATATCTGAAGAACTAGCTTCGATGATCGGGCTACGCAATGTTAAGCAACGTATTCTCGAATTAATGTACTATCAGGCTGAAAACAAGCGGCGTCGAGATAGTGGGTTGAATCCTGGTGAGCAGCAATCGCTTCATTTAGTTTTCACTGGTAATCCAGGTACGGGGAAAACGACAGTTGCTGAAAGTGTAGGCAAAATGTATCGTCGTTTGGGTTTACTCAAGCGAGGACATTTGGTGTCTACAACACGTGCTGATATAGTAGCATCATATATTGGTCATACAGAAAAAAAAGTTCGTGATGTGATTGAAAAAGCACGAGACGGTGTACTCTTCATTGACGAAGCATACACGCTTGTGAAAGACAACACACCTAATGATTTTGGTGTAATTGCACTCGAAGAACTGATGAATTGGATGGAAAAGCTACGAGGATCAATGGCTGTAATTGTAGCAGGTTATCCTCAAAAAATGAAAGAGTTTTTATATGCCAATCCAGGACTAATGAGAAGATTTTCACAAGAGAATATTATTCAGTTTCCAGACTACAATCCTGATGAACTTTTTCAGATTTTAGAAAAATTACTGCATACTCAAAATTATTGTCTTTCCCCGGAAGCATTAAATCAGATTAAACTCTTGATCGAAGGGCTTTTTGCTCGTCGTGATGAAACATTTGGCAATGCAGGGGAGATGAGAAACTTAGTAGATGCACTGATTCGCCGTCGTTCATTGCGTGTACAACAAGCTCATCTTCCTGTTAATGAACCGATTCAACAGGAAGATATTAGCGAACACTATCAACAATATATTGTGTCACGACCTGAAGCTGATAGTATTAATACAGGACTGTTGTGTATTGAGAGTTTAATTGGACTAGGTACTGTTAAAACAGCCATTAGACAATGGGTGGCGCGTGCGCGGAGGAGCATTCGGTTAGGAGAGTCGGTTCGCGCCGATACGTTGCATATGATCTTTCGTGGTTCTCCTGGTACAGGTAAAACGACAGTCGCTGAGCAGTGTGGCAAAATATTGCATATGTTAGGATATCTGCGAAGTAGTAATTTGGTTACAGTCAACCGTTCTGATTTAGTAGGTCGGCATATTGGAGAATCTGAACAAAAAACTCGAGAAAAGCTCAAAGAAGCGCTTGATGGTGTGCTTTTTATTGATGAAGCTTATAGTCTGTACGTTCCGGACTCGCCCCAAGACTTTGGTCGCTCTGTAATTAACGAGTTAACTGCTTATATGGATCAGCATCGGGATCGCCTAGTCGTGATTCTCGCAGGTTATTCAGACGAGATTAATACCCTTTTGGGAGAAAATCCTGGATTGCGCGATCGCTTCCGTCTACCTATAGACTTCCAGGATTACACCCAAGATGAACTTCTTCAAATTTGTCGTAAGATGGCTAGTGATGAGCGATACACACTCTCATCTGCAGCAGAGGAACGGATTGCGTATTATCTACAACGAAAACGTGAGATTGATCCCCAGCGATTTGGCAATGCAAGAGCTGTTAGAATCCTTCTCGATGAGATGAAGGATCGGCTTGCTTTACGTGTGAGCGATATTGAGGATGAAACAGAGTTTCGACGCCGAGCAAAGGAACTAGAAGCTGAGGATGTACCACCCCTACCAGAATTCAGATCACCTGTAGAGAGAACAGAGATTCGAGTATCAATATTTGGACAGAAAACTGTTCCGTTACAGATTCCTATTATACCACCAGCAGCTGATCGTTCACGTTAAACTATATAAAAAATTATGCTAACTTCTCTAACTAATGAGCAACGCAAAAAATTACGAGATGCCTTAATTAATGCTTTTCCTCAAGTTTCACCCATTGAGCAAGCACTATACTATGAGTTGAACAAAAATTTAAAGCAAATTACTACAGAGAGCAATTTAACAGAAGTTGTTTTTCAATTAATCAGAACCGCAGAAGCTGAGGGATGGGTTATTGACCTAATTTGTGCTATACGTAAGTCAAACGAAGGAAACCCATTCTTAAAACAGATTGCTGAAGAACTAGTGCCAAATGATGGCTCTGAAGTTTCCTCTCCTGACTCTTCCCAGAAACAAAGTGTTCAGTCTAGTAGTTCACTTACTAGTAACCTCACTGCCCAGACAGTTCAAATTGTTACGATTAGTGATTTAGGTATTAAGGAATCTTGGAAACGACCTGATGAATTGGGTCAACGTAAAGGGATCAACGCCATACAGAGACAGGCGGAAATTGATAGAATATTTCAAATCTTGCAACCAACACAACAGCAAACTACGGTGCTGGCAATTTGGGGTATGGCAGGTTCAGGTAAAAGCACATTAGCATCGCTTTATGTAAACAAATATGGTGGTGAATCCTATTATCCAGGAGGGGTGCTTTGGGCAGAACTGGGATCACGATTTACCCCTGAGCAAGAAGTCAGCCCTATACTAACCCGTTGGGCAGGATGGGGCTATGGGGGTTACGATGCGTTGCTACAAAACATTACTCAAAAGCCTGTCGATATTAAAGCCACAGACGTATGTAAACTACTGAGTGGCAAGGGTAAAATGTTGGTCGTGTTTGACGATGTTTGGGATCATGAACACCTTAAACCATTTCTAGATGCCTTGCCACGAGAAGCTAATATTCTCGTTACGACACGTGAACCTTCGCGAATCCGAGGTTCCAGTTTGCGTTTTCGCGAGTTAGAGATTACGTGCTTATCGGAAGATGATGCTCTAAAACTACTACGAGAATATTTACCTAAACTTTCTGTAGACCTTTTAAGGAATCTTGCCAGTAAGTTTGGTTACCATCCACAGGCGATCGCTATCGTAGCAAGTCAGTTACAAAGTAGAGTATCACAAGTAGAAGCTACCCAGCAACTTTTAGAACAGAGGGAGCATACAGATCAACTTGAACCAATATGGGTTGCACTTGATTCTAGCTATAAAAACTTACCTGATGATACATACCGTCGTTGCTTCCGATTACTTGGTATTCTGGGTGAAATTGATGCTGATTTTAGCACTGAAATAGCTGCTGCTCTCTGGAACGAAACTACAGAGATAGCAGTAAAAATACTCGAATTTCTAAAAACACGAGTGCTGATCAACCATGTTGATGGTGAACGCTGGTCAATGCATTCTCTCTTGCGTGAATTTGCTCAGAAACTGTTAAGGGAAACTGAAGATTTGAATGTAGCTAGAGAATGCTACATAAAGTCTATAGTTAGACTAGCTTATAAATCTAGTGCATGGTTGCCAAATAGTTTGGAAATTCCACATTTACTCTATGTAGGCTCTCTGTTGATTGCAAACGTCGAAGTGGTGCTGGATTCAGAAGAAATTTCTGCTGAAAGTCGCACATCGTTAAAGCACGTAGGGTGGTTTTTAAGTCGAGCATTTAACTACTTATTATTACGTCCAGAGATGTTCTCACTTGCTAAGCGATGGATCGATGTATTTATAGCAATTACAAAGGCATTGGATGAAAAACAAGATCTTGCATGGGGACTGTATATACTTGGAAGATGGTATATTCTAGATGAGAAGTTTGAGCTTGCACTTGAACAATTCCAGCGTGTAGAACAGATTGGTCAAGAGTACCAAGATATTACAATTATTGGCTATGCTCTTGATGCTCAAGGGAATTCTTTACGGTTATTGAGTCAAATAAAAGAAGCTATTGAAATTTTTCAAAAAGGGCTGAAGCGGGTAAAAGAGTCAGACTATGAGGATACACAACTTCAGGCGAATTTGTTGACAAGTTTAACTGGATTATATCTTGTTATTCATGACCACGACAAAGCACGTGATTATCTAGCGCAAGCCGAAAATCTGGCAAAAAATACTCTACACGATGATTTTTTATTAGCCACCATAGCACAGCAGCTTGGTATTTTATCTCTTAATCAAAGCGAGCCAGACAAAGCGCTAGAAAACTTTGAAAAGGCACAACAAATTTTAGAAAAACTTAATGATGAACGAAGAATAGCGGAAAATAGTATCAATTTCGGTTGGGCTTATCTGTATAAGGGCGATCACGAAACTGCTATTAAGTGTTTTGAACATGCAAAAAGTAGCGCTGATGTTATCCCTTATCCACAACTAAAAGCATTAGCCTTAAATGGTATTGCATCAATTAACTACGCTGAGAACAAGCTCGATCAATCTTTAAAGCACCTTAACGAAGCTCTAACTTTTCTAAAGCAACATCCAAATAGAACCCAAGAAGCGCAGATACACGGGTTGTTAGGAAGCGTATATTACAGCATGGGACAATCGGATAAAGCCTTAAAAAATCTTCAACATGCTTTACCCCTATTAAAAGACGTTCAAGATACTACAACAAGTGTCAATATTCTTTACGCAATTGGCTTGATTTATCAAGAAACAGACCGCATTGCTGAGGGGTTAGAGTACCTTGAAACATCGCTATCAATCATAGAGAGTATGAACAATACTGGAGCAGAAGTCACCATTTTCACCTGGTTAGCTCTGCTTTTAAGAGGGTCTGGTGACAATCGCAAGGCAAGGACGTATTTCGACAGGGCAGGAAATATTATTGAAAAAATAAAGAATGATATTGAACGGGCCACTGCACTCACTCTTACGGCTCAATTCTATCGTTTTATGGGTGAAATTGAGAAAGCTTACAAAGAACTGCATAAAGTAGAAAACTTGTGGATAAAATTAAATAATATTACTAAATTAAGTGAAGTATTTGTTCAATTAGCAGAAATTGCTTTTCACCTATCAAAATTTGATGAAACGCAAGAATATCTGGATAAAATATTTGAACTTGCTAAAGGATCTCAAGGATCTGATAATGCTCTGATTTTAGCTCAGTCTTATAATCTTCGGGGTTTATTATATTTACAATCTGAAAATTGGGATGATGCAGTAGCTATGTTTAACCGTTCTGCTAGTATTAACGAAAGCATTAAACATCCTGGCTTACAGATTGCTACGCACAATAATTTAGGATGGGTTCGTTTGATCGCAAAGCAGGATATTGAAGCTGCATACTCAAATTTTGAAGCTGCACTGAAAATCTCAAAAGAGAACAATATAGCTCCTCATACTGCTACAGTATTGTCTAATCTTGGATATCTTTCATACATCCAAGGCAAGAACTCACGTGCATCAGAATATTTTCAAGAAGCTATCAAGACTTTGGAAGATGAAGGGCTAACCACAGATTCTGGCAATCAGAGTATTTATATGCTGAGAATGATTGCAGATGAAATGGGTAAGATGAAACCTGATACAATACCACAGGAAAGTTTGAAACTACTACTGCAAGCAGTTAATTGGGATGGAATACTATTCATTATTCAAGCAAGAAAAGAGAGTTTACTGACTGATGAAGCTGATAGCATTCTTGAGCAAACAATTGCAGAGGTTTCTCGACAAAATAACCGAGTGGGTCTAGAGTCAATTTTACGTTTTTACCGTCAACTATTGTTTGATTATCGCTCAAAGAATATTAGCGTACTACAACGTATGCAAGTTGAATTTTCTGCAGATGTGGAAAGGTGGTGGGCATATTTGCAGCGTGCTGAACAGAATTATAATATAGCTCTAACACATATCAACCGATTTCTAGAGATCAAGCAATCTGATACTGATGCTTTAATTGAACGTGGGTGGGTTCAGCGTGGATTGGGATGTATGTCATCTGCACTTGCGGACTTCGACCATGTCTTACGATTGAACAAAAGTGAGTACAGAGCACACCAAGGTAAAGGAGTAGTCCATTTTGAGATGGGACAGACAACACAAGCAATGGCGGATCTGACTCAAGCTATAAATTTACAGCCAAAGGACGCTTATAGTTATCATTGGCGTGGCGCAGTTTACCAAACTCTTAAGGATTTTGAACATGCTTTAGAAGATTTGAACCATGCGATCAATCTTGATCCTCAAACTAGTAGCCATCGATATTGGCGTGCATTAGTGCTTTTAGAGAACCAAAAATTTCAGGATGCTCTCCATGGCTTAAACACTGTTATCAACTTGGACGAAAAGACTTCACCACTGCTGGCTTTCGATTATTTTTGGCGTGGTATAGTGAACGAACTTTTGGGTGATACATATGCAGCAAGATATGACTGGGAAACTGGAATCACTTCTACCGATTCACGTTTGGCGCTATGGAGCGCTCCATTATACAAGATTGCTTTCCGCAACAATATAGAGCAAGCAAAAGAACAGTACCGCTTATTGTTAAAGCGCCCTTACGCTTGGCATATCCTGGTCAGTCAAATTCGACATTTAGAATTATTAAGCTGTCTTTACCCAAATAATACGGGCTATAGGAAACTTCATGACTTACTGAAGACGGAAAAAATGTCTCAGTTTTTTTTCATACAGCAATAGAAAAAGAATATATCTAAGAGGATGTTTGAAAAGTCGGCCATTGAGTAAAAAAAGCTCTCAGGGCATAAGCTGTTAATTAAGTGAACACAACAGACTGTACGTTCGCTCATTTTTGAAGGGTGAGAGGAATTAATTGAAGACCATTCGTGACAGGTTAAGACTAAATTACTTTTGTCAATTCGTAATTATCTTGATAATTATATAAAATATGAGGTATTAAGCTTACATTTATACTGATATTTCAGGGCTTGAATAAATGATCGATCTAAATATTAAGCGATCGCCAAAGCGAAAATTGTGGGCTCAATTGAACCCGCACACGAAGCATTCTTTCATAAAGATAGCTATGGTTTTCGCCTAGGCCGGAGTGCTCACGATTGTCAAAAGAAAATCTTTGACAACCTTAATAGTGGGAATAACGGCAGGGACAAAAGAATTCTGGAGCTAGATATTGAGAAATGTTTTGACCGGATTAATCATAACACTTTGATGGAGTTAACAATTGCCCCACAAAGCATAAAAATTGGTTTGTGGAAATGTTTGAAAGTCGGTATAAATCCTGACTTTCCCGAACAAGGAACCTGTCAAGGAGGCGTAATTAGTTCTTTGTTAGCAAATATTGCACTTAATGGTATTGAGGATATCCACGTATCTGTTCGGTATGCAGACGATATGGTATTTTTCCTCAAACCTAAAGACAATGCCGAAAAGTTACTAGATAAGATTGTTGAATTTCTCGCTCTTAGGAGACTAAATATTAAAGCTTCCAAAACGAAGTTGGTGTCCTCGACAAATGGTTTTGATTTCCTTGGTTGGCACTTTCATTGTACAACGAAACGGAAAGTTTAGAAGTACTCCCTCTCTCGGAGAGTTTTAAAGCATTCCGCCAGAAAGTAAAAACCATCATTAACTGCTCTAATTATGGGTCTTAGACTAAAACTCAAAAGCTTGCCCCCATCATACGAGGATGGAGAAATTATCACAAATACTGCCGAATGGATGGTTCACGATTTTCCTTATGGGGTATAACTCGCCGGACTTTTAAGGTCTTCATTAAAGAAGGAACTATGAACCGAAGAAGAGCAGAACAGCTAGTAAAAAATGCATTTCTGGCAATTCCATATTCTGAAAATGCTTTTATCAAAGTCAGAGGGGACATATCTCCTTTTGGTGGCGATATAATTTACTGGTCACAAAGACAATCCAAACTCTATGACGGTATAACAGCCCGAAAGTTGAAGCAACAGAAACATACCTGTGAATATTGTGGTATGAAATTTCTGCCTGGTGAGGATATACACCTTCACCATATTGATGGAAACCACAGTAATTGGAAAGATAAGAATTTGGTTGTCCTACACCATTCTTGTCACCAATACCATCACATGATGCTCCCGTTGAAAAACTTAGATGATCAGGAGCGTAGTGCTGGGAAACCTGCACGCTACGTTCCCAAGGAAAGGTGCGGGGGATAATACCTCCCATCGACTCCACCAAGAGCCAAAATAATTTGTGAGAGTTAAGAACCCCGGTATCTCAAAGATACCGGGGTTTGAGCTCACCTCAGCTATTGTTAACTGAGCAGTATTGTGTAGGTCTCTACAATTGTGAATGTCTTAACCGACTACGAAGTTTACCAACTTCCCAGGTACAACAATCACCTTCTTAATTTCCTTACCCTCAAGATGGCGTTGGACTGCTTCGGATTCACGGGCGTACTTCTCCAACTCAGCTTTATTTGCTTGGGCTGGAACTTGAAGATCGGCACGCTTTTTGCCATTGACTTGAATTACCAACGTGATTTCATCCGCAACCAGTGCAGATTCATCGTACTTGGGCCAAGATTGAGTGTGAACTGATTCGGTGTTACCCAATTGATGCCACAATTCCTCAGCAATGTGAGGAGCGAAGGGTGCAAGTAAGACGACCAAGGTTTGAATACCTTCTGTATAAATTGGTGAATCTTTACAGTTGGCTTCTGTCAAAGCGTTACTCAACTTCATCAATTCTGAGATTGCAGTGTTAAATTGATATTCGCCCTCTACGTCTTCTGTGACTTCTTTGATAGCGATGTGAATCGCACGCCGCAAATCTTTTTCAGGCTTACTCAATTCCGTCGAGCGATCGCCCACTTCTCTTGGCTGACTGGTAAAATCCGTTACCAATCGCCAAACACGATTCAAGAAACGGAACTGACCTTCCACATCAGCTTCCTCCCATTCCAAATCTTTCTCTGGGGGTGCTTTAAACAGGATGAACATTCGCGCAGTGTCTACACCGTACTTTTCAATCACTTGTTCTGGTGCTACACCATTCCCCTTAGATTTAGACATAGTAGCATAAAGGCGTTCCAGTGGTTCTCCTGTTTGCGGGTCGCGTGGGTCATCTGGATTGACGAGATAGGAGGGAACCCACTTATCTTTACCAGACTTGTTGGGATTCATATAAGTTAACCCCTGCACCATCCCTTGAGTTAACAAGCGTTGGAAGGGTTCGTCAAAATTTAACAAACCTCTGTCTCGCAACACCTTTGTAAAGAACCGCGAATACAACAAATGCAAAATCGCGTGTTCAATACCACCTACGTACTGATCCACAGGCATCCAGTCGTTTACTTTAGCACAATCAAACACCTGGTGTTCGTTTTTGGCATCGGTAAAGCGCAAGAAATACCACGAGGAATCAATAAAGGTGTCCATCGTATCAGTTTCTCGCTTTGCTGGAGTACCGCAACTTGGACAAGGAACGTTTACCCAGCTTTCTAACTTCGCTAATGGAGAAGGTCCGCGTCCACTAAATTCAACATTATCAGGTAAGTTAACTGGTAAGTCTTCATCTGGAACGGGTACTACACCACAGTTGGGACAGTGAATCACTGGGATGGGTGCGCCCCAATACCTTTGTCGAGAAATCAACCAATCGCGCAAACGATATTGTATCCGTGCTTTGCCAAAACTTTGTTGTTCAGCATATTCTACTATGGCTTGTTTTGCCTCAACCGAAGGCATACCAGTGAATTCACCGGAATTAACCAAAATTCCCGGTTCTGTGTATGCGGCTTTTAAAGATGTTGTCTGCAAAGCCTCTACATCATTATCAGTAGGTACAATCACCACTTTGATGGGCAAATTCTGTTCTTTTGCGAACTTAAAATCCCGTGCGTCGTGTGCTGGTACACCCATTACTGCGCCTGTACCGTACTCGTACAATACATAGTCAGCAATCCAGATCGGAATTTCTTCCCCTGTAAAGGGGTTAATCGCTTTTCCTCCTGTAGGAATACCACGCTTGGGTTTATCCTCAGAAGTCCGTTCCAACTCGCTTTGGTTGGTGACTTCTTTGACAAAGGCTTCGACGGTTGCTTTGCGGTCTGGGGTTGTGACCTGTGGTGTCAAGGGGTGTTCTGGCGCTAACACGACGTAGCTAACACCAAATACCGTATCTGGGCGAGTTGTGTACACGCCAATTTTTTCTTCCATCCCAACGATGGGGAATTCTAAATGCGCTCCTGTGGATTTACCAATCCAGTTTGCTTGCATCAACTTGACGCGTTCGGGCCACCCTGGCAATTTGTCAAGGTCTTTTAACAATTCTTCAGCATAGTCAGTGATTTTGTAGAACCACTGGCGCAAGAGTTTGCGCTCAACTTTTGCTCCACTACGCCACGAACGTCCTTCGCTATCAACTTGCTCGTTAGCGACAACGGTTTGGTCAATCGGGTCCCAGTTAACGGCTGCTTCTTTTTGGTAAGCTAATCCTGCTTTGAAAAATTGCAAGAAAATCCATTGCGTCCACTTGTAGTAGTCTGGCGAACAAGTGGCAACTTCGCAATCCCAATCGATAGACAAGCCAAGACGCTTTAATTGCTGGCGCATCTGGGCAATATTTTCATAGGTCCATTTGGCTGGCGGTATACCTCTGTCAATGGCGGCGTTTTCTGCTGGTAAACCAAAAGCATCCCATCCCATTGGATGCAGTACCCGATACCCTTGCATCCTTTTGAGGCGGGCGATCGCATCAGTAATGGTATAATTACGGACGTGCCCCATGTGCAGGCTGCCAGAAGGATAGGGGAACATGGACAGAGCGTAGAATTTCGGCTTATTGCTATCTGTAACAATTTTATCTAAGCCTTGTTCAGTCCATGTGTTTTGCCATTTTTCCTCAATTTCTGCTGGGTTATATCGGGACTCCACCGAAGATACTCCTACTACATTTCTATAATCGTTTCTGCCTCCATATTGTAGATTGTGGGCAGAGGATTCGGTTGACATTGAATTTTTGATTTTAACTGCAGATGCACGCGGATGCACGCGGATATAGCAATCGGCGCATCGTTCGTGACAACAGAGAAACCCGGTATCTCCAAGATACCGGGTTTCTGGGGGTTAGTGTTTTCTTACAAATCTTATAGAACTAAAAATTAACTACGACGAGGTTATGGCGGAATTAAATGTTCTATCTTCTGGTTTATTAAAGGTTTTTGTTTATGGCACTCTTAAACCGGGAGAGGAAAGTTATCAAGCATACTGTGCTGCTAACGTAGTAGATGTCACTGAGGCGATCGCCTGGGGTCAACTTTTCGCTTTACCAATGGGCTATCCTGCTATGACGCTAGGTGATAGCCCTGTCAGGGGGTATGTACTGACGTTTGCTGATGAAACAGTCTTGACGGCGCTTGACGAATGGGAGGATTACCATCCGTCCAGAGACCCATCCCAAAATCTTTATAATCGCCAACAAATTAAGACCCATGACCTACAAGGACATTTCCTCACTCAGGCTTGGGTCTATATAATGACACAAGAACTTACCAGCCAACTAGGAGGCGTCTTAGTCCCCAATGGCTGGTGGAGTAGTTCTGTGAATTATGAATTATGAATTATGAATTATGAATTATGAATTATGAATTATGAATTCATAATTCAGTGGATTTCTAGACTACTATCCAAGTCCAGTGGTTCAAGTGGCATTTCATTGATAACTGGTTTTTCAGGAGTAGCTTCTGCCGCTTTCGGAATTGGGATCACCGGGTTATTTATGGCGACCATGAGCGGTGAAGCAGCCTCTGGGGAAGTGTCTGGTTGCACCTTTTGTATACTTTGTTGAGCGAATTGTGGCAAGCCTGAATTGACGCCTGGGAATAAGCCTGACACAGTACCGATGACACAAGCTGCAACAGCAGCCCCGGAGCCTAGCCAAACTAGTCTAGAACGGCGGCGCAAACGAGCCATGACTTGCTCGACTGTTTGCTCTACTGACTGGTGTGGTTCCGGAACTGGAAGAGTCCGGACACCCTGTCTTAGCTTCAACAGTCGTTTATACAAACGCTGTACCGTTAGGTCAGAAGCCAGCCATTCTTCAACCTGCTTGCGTTCGGCAGCTGTCACCTCTCCATCGAGGTAAGCACTTAATAACTCGAAGCGATCGCGCTTCACCATATCCATAGCACCCGTTGATTCATTGGTATGCTTGTCATTCCCTAATAGCAAATCCTCTGGGTGATTTTGCTGGTGGGAATTTTCGTTAAAGTGAGAATCAGTATTCATTTTAACATTAATTACCAATTCCTACACGGGTAAACACAGCGGATCAATCTGAGAAATATTCAATTCTTCCCCGTTGGCAGAAGCACTCTGCAATTTCTTTAAAAAAATTTACATTTTATTCAATCTGCCATTGACCATAGGACGAAATATGTGAAATTAACTTTCCAGATAATTTTGTAACTGAGACTGCAAGCGAGCTCTTGCTCTAGCTATCCTCGACTTCACGGTTCCTAGAGAAACACCAGTGATTTCAGCAATTTCTTCGTATGCTAATCCTTCAATTTCTCTGAGGACAATAGTCGTGCGGAATACTTCCGGCAAATCAGCGATCGCTTCGCGCAGTTGCTCGTAAAATTCTCTAGTCGTTAGTTCTTCCTCTGGTCCGGGAGTATCTCCTGCAATTTCCCAATCCATCTCGCCGTCGTCTACCGACCGGGGAGCATCCAGCGATAAGGGACTGACAACCCGCTTGCGCTTCCGTAACTCGTCATAAAACAAGTTAGTCGCGATGCGGCTTAACCATCCCCGAAATTTGGACGGCTCTTGTAATCGGTTGATATTCCGATACACGCGAATCCAAACTTCTTGAGCCAAATCCGCTCTATCCGACCAATCTGGAGCCAGATGGTATAAAACCCTGTCTACTTGGGACTGATAGCGACGCAACAGTTCTGCAAACGCAGCACGATCGGGACGCAGCCCTGCTTGACAGCGCAGAATGAGGTCGTGATTTGAGAGTTTGTCAACTTGCGCTGATGCTTCTGGGAGCCTCGCATCAACCGTTGACCAGGATACAGTAATCGATTGACTCATAGATCGTACTGGCTTTAAATCATCCCTTTCTATTAGACCTGCTAATGAGCAGGAAGTTCCCCTAGTGAGTGACGGATTTATGACTGGAACACTAAGGTATACAAATTCTGGTAGATGCTTTGCACCAACAAAGTGCTGCTTCCCATTTTTCTACGTAGATTTTTGCTACTGCTCCGTCAGTTTTTCAGTAGCAAGGTCATGGCAATGTTACTTGTTGGTGTGCAACTTTTATAACTGACCATCTACATTTGACAAATTATAAATTGTATTCTCAACTAACTATTTACAGCCAAAATTTAACAAATCCGCTATTTTCTTGGCACCGATACAACAAGGTTTGGTGCCGTTTCCGTTTGATTTTGGAAATTAGTATCTGGGTTCAGTCTACTAGGTACGTGAACTTGTAAAAACAGATTTAACGAAAACGTAATAGTAACTGCTAAGAATAATTTCTCTAACATAGCTTTTTCCCACCCACACCAATAATAATTGATGGCTGCTTTTTGAAAGAGTTCCAGGAAGTTAGGGTTTCAACCGGAAGTTTTTCAAATGCAAGAAATAACACATCTCTATAGCTTTAGTGTGCCCATGACAGTACAAGAAATTCATGAGGGAATGGATAAAAGTTTGTGAATTTTTGGTGACCGAAGGACAAGAGTGTTAAAAAGGTATCAGTATGTTTTGGGATGTGAGGGAGTGAGGGAGTGAGGGAGTGAGGGAGTGAGGGGTAAATTGAGTCAACC
>JAWQFQ010000066.1:0-40868 GCA_035967975.1 Scytonema sp. PMC 1070.18 | reverse complement strand
TAATTCATAATTCATAATTCATAATTCATAATTCATAATTCATAATTCATAATTTTCTTATGAAGATTTTTTTAGTAGATGCAGCAGCGACACGAAAGTTAGGTATCACTCTCGGTCAATTCTTAGAAGCTGGTAGCGTTATTCTACTTGAAGGTGATTTGGGCGCAGGGAAGACTACCTTAGTCCAAGGGATTGGTGAGGGTTTAGGTATCACTGACCTTATTGTCAGCCCTACCTTTACCCTTATTAACGAGTATACAGAGGGACGCCTTCCCCTGTACCACTTAGATTTATATCGTTTAGAACGACAAGAAGTCGTCGCTTTAAATTTAGAAACTTACTGGGAAGGGATTGAGGTCTCACCAGGAATTGTAGCAATTGAGTGGGCGGAACGTATACCCTACAAGCCAGATAGCTATTTCACCATACATCTATTCTATGGAAATGAAGGGACTCGTCAAGCTGAAATCACATCCCATAATTGTGCGATGAGTGACACTCTGTTGAAGAATTTGGGTGAGTAAAAAGGTATGAATCTTCCCCTACACCCCATACCCTCATAATTGTCAAATCTGCCACTTCCACGCTCGTTGTCATAATGAATTGCTAGTGTCATTGTAGTTACCTGGTATCACTTCTAAAATTCTTCAATCGTAGATATTTGATACAGCATTGATATTTGCTGTTCCTTTACTATGTAAGCAAATATCTCAGTACATTGACAGCAATATTCTAAAAAGAATGTATAAATTTTAGAAATAGATTTCAGGGAAATTCTCCTAGCGGAGACAATACTTTAAGGGATCTAAACAATGAAAAACCCGTATTCTCCAAGAATACGGGTTTCTCATTTCCCCAAAACCCTTCAAGTCTTGCATCTTGTTCTTGTGGTACGGGCGTCCCCACCCGTCCTATACTAACCACCTACGCAAAAATATTTATCTATTTTTCCTGATGACTGAAATCGCTCTAGGAGAGTACTATAGCAAGATTGCCTATTGCCTATTCCCTATTGCCTCTCCTAACTAGATAATTTATTTTGCACGACTACTAGAATACCTTTTATTTCGGAAGTCCCTTAAAATTCCATCACGCTATCCAGACCCCGTTTCAATCCCACGAAAGAAACTACTTGGCGAATTGCTAACAAAGTTCCTTTGACATAAGGTTCAGCACTACTTCCCGCTTCGTGTTTAATTATCAACTTTTCATCTGGAAGACCAAAAATAGCTTCTACAGACAAAGTGTAACCAGGTAAACGTAACGAGTGGACTTGGGTTCCGTTCAGTGTTAAACCTCTACTCTCCTTTGCACCCTGAGTGTTTTCTATGGGATTGTACAAGTTTGGCTTTTTAACCCGTCCAAGTCGGAAAGCAAGCTCTCTAGCGGTTCCACTGGGAGCATCTACCTTCTTTTCAGAAGCATAATCTACAATTTCCCAGCAGGACGTGTACTTTGCTGCTATCTCAGCAAAGCGTTGTAAAAGCACAGCGGTGATAGCAAAGTTACCTGCTGCTAAAACTCCTACTCGATGTTCAATAGCTTGTTCATGTATTTGGGCGAAATCTTCATCTGTTAGCCCTGAAGTCCCGATGACAACGTGTGCTCCGGTTTTAATAGCTTCTAAAACGTGGCTTTTCACCGCATTGGGTTTCGTATAATCAACCAAAACAGCGCACTTATTTTTTAACGCTTCTTGAACCGAACCACTGATAGTTAAATCTAATGAGGTCTGTTGAATCACCTCTCCCACTTTTTTTCCAGCATGAGTCCTAGCAACTGCTCCGACAAGCTCCAAATCTTGCTCAGCGCAAATAGCAGGAACTAAGCTTCGTCCTACCCATCCTGTTGCTCCAGCTATACAGACATTGATTGTCATGAGAACCGCCCCATCTGGTTACATTGCTTAAAATTAAGAAATTGCAAAATTTCTGGAATGAACTCTGAACCGAGTGTGGTTAAGAGCTAATGGCTAATAGTTCATGGCTAATTGCTAATGGTTCATAGCAATTAGCAATTAGCAATTAGCCATTAGCCATTAGCAGTCCTCATGAAAGTTTTACATTTCATTTAGACTGCTACAGATTAGCTTCCCATAATAGACACAGCAATAAACAATGCTTAACAAATTATGGCTATATCCTCCTATGGCGATCGCTCGCTTAGGAAAGTCTGATACACCCTGTGATAATTTCCATTGGGGTGCAAATGATATGCGATCGCGTGGAACTGGACAAACGACGATTCACCCTGAGGAAACTCTTCATGTAGCAGTTGATGGAACAGTGACAGCAAGTACACCATCGGAGATTACATTTAAAGATACTCAAGGATTTAAACCTGTGTGTCCTTTCTTTGAGCTACATGGAGAGTGGAGTACAGAAACTGGAGTTGAGACCGGACCTATCACACCACAGGTACTGGCTAGATTTGGGCTGACAACAAAAGACCTACAATGGAAAATTGAGGTCGCCAATCTTAAACCCCATCACTACACCTTAGCCAAGGGCGATCGCATTGTCGCAAGCGTTGAGTTGACAGGAGACACCACACAACGACAGGTACTCCAAGGTATTTCTCCCCAAGATGTTCCACAACCTCTAGCCATCACCAACAAACCCCTACCATTAGGAAGCATTCAACTGACACGTCCAACTGAGGAGTTTCCAGACATTCGTCTGCGGTTTACACCAGGGAAAGGAGTCGTCTATGGACCAACCAACTTGAAAGAGCGCATAGCCAACCATAATCAACGCGTGGGAGACAATTCTACTTGGAATAACTTTGAGCTTCCAGACGAACGCCTTATCCTAAATCCAGAAGCAAGTTGGTGTAAGTTCCAGCCCACTGAGGACTTCCGGACAAATCCCAGTGGGTTATACGCCTCAGAAGATGACACGGGAATTAGCTTGGGATTGGTGGATGATGTTTGTGACGGAGTGATTACCTGTTCCATTGCGGGAGTTGCTCCAGCTAGAGCGAGGATTGTGGTGGGACCACCTGATTACGCACCAGACCGCCGTCCTGTCACCTCCTTAGCTGATGGGTTGAGCGATCGCATCAAGCGCGATGAAGTTCTCGATCCAACCTATGTCGATGACCTCCATCTGACTTCTGCGGAAGTGCGGGACTTGTTAGAGCGAGTTTTAGAAACAATGGAAGCCATTAATCTAGATTACCAGAATCGCCGCGCTCGTTTTGAAAATCGCAACATCGCTACTAACCAGAGCCTACCTCCAGAAGTTGCAGCCGATAAAGCTTTTCCAGAAATGGAACCTGTTTTAGGACGACCCTTACCATTAACTGAATTTGGTCGCCAGCGACATCGACGTTTTATTTCCTTAGAAGTCTTTGAAGATATGTTACGGGAGCGTCCTGAACTCATCGAAAAATGGATTCGCGAACCCATGACTGAGGAAAAATACTATGACCGAAAAATGCCAGCATTGATGCGTGGGTCTGACCGATACCCCATGCATATCACACGACGACAGTACCAACTTCTCGTTGCTTGGGCGAACCGTTTGCGTCGTGATGCGGAGGCTGGAACGTGACAACCCAGACGATTCCTGAATTTGAGAAAGAGTTTCACCTTTTCCAAAGTGCTGCGGGTTCTCATGTCTTTGTTGTCGATGGAAGCCGTATTTATGATTTACCTGCGGAAGCTGTCGCACAAATACAAAGAAGTGACTTGGAAGAAAACCCTCTGTGGGCTGCTCTAGGGTTATTCTCCCAAAACTCCCTACCGCCATATATCAACACCCAACCCCTAAAACCACCCCCTCTCACCTCCATCTCCTTAAATGTGGCTCAGGCTTGCAATATGTCCTGCGGTTACTGCTATGCAGATACGGGTAAGTTTGGCGGACGCGCTCGGATGATGAGTCTTGAGGTCGCAAAGGCGAGTGTTGACCGATTGATTGCTGAATCTAACCCCAATGTGGGACTGGTGGTTGGATACATGGGGGGTGAACCCTTGTTGAATCGTGGTGTTGTTCACGAAACCACAAAATACGCAGCCAAAGCCGCCCAAAAAGCAGGTCGTCAGATTCGCTTTTCCCTCACAACCAATGCAACAATGCTGCTTCCTGAAGATGCGGCGTTGTTTACAGAATACCCATTTACCATAGCTGTGAGTATCGATGGTAATCAACAGCAGCACGATGCTATCCGTCGGATGAACGATGGCTCTAGTAGTTATGAGCAATTGCTGGCGGGTTTAAATATCCTCAATCGCTATGGGCGACCCCAACATCTCGCCGCTCGTGTCACTGTTACCCCAAAAACAGGGGAATTGCTACCTATTCTTGACCATATCTTGAGTTTGGGTTTTGATGAAGTCGGATTTGCCACAGTTCTGGTGTCTCCTGACCCTAACTTGACATTTTCAACAGCAGACTTTCCCGTGTTTCTGGAAAGAATGATTGCTTGCGGTGAGAAAGCGGTACAAGAAATTATTGCAGGTAGACCTTACCCCTTCAGTAACTTAGAAACCGCACTTCAAGAAATCCATCGCGGTAGTCACCGACCCTATCCCTGTGGTGCAGGTGCTGCTTATCTCAGTGCAAATGCTGAGGGAAAACTCTTCGCCTGTCATCGATTGATTGACGACCCACAGTTTGCAATGGGGAGTGTACAAAGTGGTTCTGACCACAGCGCACGTTCAACCCATCTAGCACAAAGCCATGTGGATTTGATGGAGCCATGTAACAAATGTTGGGCTAGATATCTTTGTGGTGGCGGTTGCTACCATGAAGTATCCCGCCGAGGTCGGATTGGGTGCGATTATATCCGTGGTTGGCTGGAGTTTTGCCTACGTGCATACGTAGAACTTTCTTCAGTACACCCAGATTACTTTGTAACAGTACCACAATTTGAAAGTATTAGTAGCCCCGTTTAAGTAACAGTATGACCAACCTCAATTCAAATGATTCCACTCAGTGGAAGATATTTCCACGCAATTTAACAGCAAAAGCGGACTACGTTGTTCGTGGGAATTCAAGTAGCACCCGGTTAGAAAGTGGCGTTGACAATTGTTACCCTGGTTTAGAATTTGACCAGAGAAATCTTGATAAAGCCTTCTTTCCTGGTCTGATTTTTGAGTTTCATCGTGATGATGGAGCCATTCTGCGTGAAATTCTACCCGATGGAGCACCAGCACAAGCAGGACTGACTGTAGCAGATAATCAACAACTTTTGTACTTAAGTATGTTGGTTGGTAGAACGACAGCTAGTCAAAACGAACCACCTGTTTTCTTTTTCAATAATCTGAATGGGTTAGAAGTCTGGCGTCGCGTTCATGACTTATTACCAGGACGGATTGCGATCGCTCTTAGTTCATCACCAAATTTAGACTTCAGCTTACTACAGGAGTTATTACAAGAGTTAGAAGTAACGAACTTCAGCGAACTTCCCAACTCTAATAAAAGCGGAGTCAAGCGTAGAGACGGACAACTGGTAGCGGTGTTCTCTGGTGAGCGCGAGCAATACTTGGATGAAGATGGTGTCATTGCTGTAGATGTTTACGAACCAGGAGACATGACTCGTAGTTTATGTGCGCCTTGGCAGTATGATTTTCGTGATTGTGGATGTTTCTACTGGGCTGCTAGCAAACCTGATATTGTAACGAGTTCAGATGGACAGCAACGTTATCTGAATTTTCAGCGCAAAGACCGCACTAAAGTCCCTGAACCATCAGAAGTTCTTGAACAGTGGAATCGCGACCAAGAACTAGACTATGCTGAACTCATCACCGATGCTTGGAACGAGTTACCAGTTGTTCTCAATAGTCGGGAAAGCGAGAAATTCATACCACCACCAGCACCTCCTGTCAAGCGGTTGATGACAAGACAGGAAGTGATTAACGAGCTGTTTTATTTAGCAACTGTAGAACACGCTCTCTGTATTGAGTATCTCTACGCTCACTACTCTCTCAATGCTCCACTGCGGTTACCTGATACTGGTGCTTCAGAAGAAACTAAGCGCATTTTTGCAGCTGGTAACGAAGTGTTTATGATTGCTGTGGATGAGATGCGCCATTTACGTTGGGTGAATGAAGCTCTCGACCTTCTGGGAAAATCACCATCTTTAGGACGAGCGGACTACATTGGACGTGCTTTCCAAAGACCTTTTCAACTCAAACCTCTGACACCAGAACAGCTACAGTGGTTTATTGATGTTGAAAAACCGAGTCAGTCAGTTGGGGAAGGTTTGGACGGTATGTACGTCCAACTCTTAACTAGTATTGACCAGCAACCGCAGCCGTTTCCCGAACGCGAGCGACTTCTTTATCTCATCAAGCTCATTATTGATGAGGGAGGAGACCACTACGAGCGGTTTAAGTCAGTACAGCAGCATCTGTCCGGTATTAATTCCAATTCCTACCTGCGACCATTGAAACAGCAAACATCAGATGCGCGATTAACTTCTTTACAAAACTTAAGCGACCAGAACTACGCTGTACTTCTTGGGTCATTACAGGTGAGTTTTTCCTTAGGCGATCGCGCGGGAGGACTTGTGCTTGAACAATCTCGTCGTGCGATGTTCAACCTACACGAGACAAATCATTACCTGGCTAGTCAAGGAGTCGGTGGACGATTTAAACTCCCTCGTGTACCCTCAGCATTACCCTTCACCGCAACCGATGCACACGCTCATGTAGACACCCTCGCATCAGAAATGCATCTTGCTGTTTCTAGTGTAAGGGATGTGGGTGGTGAGACAGAACAAGCATTAGCTGACCGTCAACAGCATATCAACGACGAGTTGTTTAAGTTAATGCACCAGTTAATTAGCGAAGACTTAGGCGAATAATGCAAAGAGCATTAATTATTGGCGGTGGTGTTGCAGGTTTATCCTGCGCCCACTTACTTGCACAACACGGATGGGAAGTCAAGATTTGGGGGAAAACTTCACATAACTCCCCTACCGTACTTCTCAATGATACCACTTGCTATCTTTTGCAAGATATCTGGCAATTAGAAGAGAGCTTCTGGAAAAACTTTTATGTTCTGAATCAACGTCAGGTTTGTTGGGGAATAGGTGCAGATGTACTCAACATCCCACAACCCAGTGTGGTCATGAATGGGAATTACTTAGTCAAACATCTAGAAAAGCACTTGCTGCAAAAATACCATCAGTTGGTTCATCTAGAATCCCCACCATCTTTAGGTGAACTTGCTTCTAGTGATTTCTTAGCTGATGCTGAACAACAATTTACCTGGGTGATTGATGCTAGTGGTCGAAAATCTGTCATAGGAAGTCATGCGATCGGTAGCCAGCGTCATCACTTTGGACACAGATGTATCCTCAGTCAAGAGCTCATGTTAACCGCAGCCAGTGAGCAAACTACCAGCTGGATAGAAACAGTACCAGATGGTTGGTTGTTCTTAGCTCCCCTGGGAGAAAATAAAGCACTGCTGCAATGTATGGTTCCTATCACGACAGAAGAACCAGAGAAAATGTTGACATTACTAGAGCAAACCCGGTTTATAAAAACCTTTGTCGATACCTTTCTCGATTCTACCCACATCTTCGAGGCATTTCCGCAAATTTCAGACCCCCTGTGTGGAAGCAAATGGATTGCGGTTGGAGATGCAGCTTTTTCCCTAGACCCAATCAGCGGAGACGGGACTGGATACGCCCTTCGTGGTGCAATACTTGCTATCAGTGTTATCAACAGTATTGCTTCTGGCTTAGACAAAAACAAATGTCTTCAACACTACACTCTAAGACTACGTAAGACCTTTTCTTCCCACCTTCAGCAATGTTTGAAATACTACTCAAACAGTTTTTCATCGTCTACATGGAAAAAAGAAATCGCGCTCATGAACTTTTTGCCAGATAATTTAAGTACATTGAATCTCAATAATTGCACTTATAAACTTGAAAACTTTCATCTAAAACCCTCCGCAAGTGTGGAAACCGTGCGGCTGTCTTCTCACGGAGGAAACACGACTCGCAATACTGCTCGGTTAGGGACTTCCAAGAAATAAATTAATGATCTTGTGGAGTGGGTGTCCTCGTCCACTCCCGATCCTGACGGGCGTCCCGCCCGTACCATAAGAAATTTTTGAAGACTTTTTTCGTTGGAAGCCCTTTAACAATAACTCAGGAGCCAGAAACCCGGTATCTCGGAGATACCGGGTTTCTAATTTTTGCTTATTTGAGTAGTCTTGATATAGAGATGCAATTAACCTTAAATAACTGAAAAATTTAGAATTTTTACAAATTGGTTCCGTAACGTTATGGTATGTGTGTTAGCAAAGTTTTAGAAACTTAATATTACTTACCAAACCTACGATCTATATCATCAACAACTGAACCACCGCGACGGGAGTTAATCCGTAAAGATGCTTTATCTCTGGAAAGGTCGTAAGTCAAAGGTTGAGTAGCAGTTATTTTTGCATTACCTTCACGCACTAAAGTTTGAGGTGGATACTTAATAGCTAAAGCCTTTAGCGCTTCAATTCGTTTAGGAACTGCAGGATGACCAGAGTCAAATTCAGCACCTGGAGTTTTGGCTAAAACTGCCATTGCTCTTAAACATCCTTCTGGCTCAAAACCTGCCTGTACAGAAGCTATATAACCTACTTCATCAGCTTCAAATTCATGTTGTCGGCTTTGTTCTGCAAGGCGTTGCTCTAGCTCTTGTGTCTTTTTAGCTACAATTTCATCAATGCGTTGTTGCGCTTTTGTGATACGGTTACGACTTTGGTTTCCAAGAACATTACCAATGAAGTTGCCAACAGCTCCTGGAATCGCTCTGTCTATTGCCTCACCCCCAATAGCTGTTGCTGTCGCCTCTGAGGTCGCAGCTCGCTTTTCTCCCAATACTTCTTTCTCTGCTTCTGCTCGAATTTGGGCAATTAATTCAGCTTTTTTAGCTTGCCCAATAGCAATGTGACGTTTAACATGATGACCCATTTCATGACTAACTACACAAGCTAATGCTGAAGAATCGCCGGCTAGTTGATCTAGAATGCCGTTATGAATAGCAATTAGATTAACGTCAGTGGCAAAGGCGTTAATATCATATGTAGATAATACAGCAATGCGCCACGGGTTCTCATCATATCCATTGGCTCGCGCAACTCTATCAACAATACGGTAAAGAGCGTAAAAATCTGAAGGTAATTCCTGTTTAGCACGTTCATAGACAACCGATGTAGTTTTTGCATCTGGTTTTTTCGGTGCAACAGGTTTAGCCTGTACTGATAGTATATTAGGTGACCAAATTAAGCAAATAGAGGAGATACTAAGAAGCGTCGTTTTCCAATTACGCATAATGAGTAGTTAGTCTTTACTTTGAAGTAATATTTGTTTCATTCTCTTGATATCATGTGTTGTCCTATGAATATTCAGTTTTCTTGAAAATTTTATATTTTTTTATACTCTTTTCTATAGAAAAACCCGTAAAAGTACTTGTAATTTAGCTCATTTCTCCGCACTAATGTCAATAATATTGTATATTAATTGACAAAATAATTTAGAGAAGGAGTACTCTAGGTGTTATGGTTTGGTCATCGACACCATTCCTCAGATCCTTGAAAACCGCATCGCATAACTTCGTTGACTGGTGTCGATTCAATACGGTTCGGATAAGCCAGAATAGAAACTCGGTAACGCATGCAAAACCAGATTTCTAGGAGCACGAATAACTTTTAACCGAACCGTATTGGGTGTCGATTGCCCTTAGTTCTTTACTAACTTTCTTCCCCTAATGGGGATGGAAATGCAATTATAGCACTACCCCTGTTTTTCTTCTCATTGCATTGGTTTGCTCAGGTGGCGTTTTTCTTTGTTACCCCAACGTATTGAATCGATACCGCCTGCCACCATCCAAAGTTGATATAGTGGTAGCTAGGTTAGCTATTTCCAGGGGAAAAGAGATGGAATATCTTTCTTCTAAAGAAGCCCAGAACAACTTCTCTGAACTGCTTGATAAAGCACAAAAAGCTCCTGTTACAATTCGCAGATACGGGAGAGACTCAGTAGTTGTCATATCAGTAAACGAGTTCAATGAGTATAAACAGTGGCGTGCTCAAAGACTTAAGACACTTGTGAAAGACATTAACTTGAAAGCTAGGGAAAATGGCTTAACTGATGAAATCCTAGAGCAGATACTAGCTGAAGATGACGAACCTACTGATGAGGAGTCTGAGGTTGAAAGTCGTCTTTGACACTAACGTGCTTATTAGTGGCTTACTTGGTTCGCCTCAATCTCCACCACATTACATTTTATTATTGATGCTTGACGGTTTCGCTACGCCGCTTTTATCAGAAGAAACATTTCAGGAATTGTGTGAGGTATTAAGTAGGGATAGGTTAAAAAAGTACATTCCCGCTAGAAAATTAATTACTTTCCCTCAAGAACTTGCTCTATTGGCTGATTGGGTTGAGCCAGTAGAAAGTATTTTAATTTGTAGAGATTCTAAAGATAATAAGTTTTTAGAAGTAGCGGTAAGCGGTGGCGCTGATTATCTGGTGAGTGGCGACAACGATTTGCTCGTTCTCAATCCGTTTAAGGGTATCCCAATTATTACGTTTCGGAGGTTTAATGCTCTACCATTTCTAGAACGCCGATTCAGTATTCACTCTTTGGGGTTAAAAACCCGGTTTCTTTCGCCCTTAAAGACTAATGTTCCGTTGAGTCAACACAGAAGTTACCGGGTTTTTGGGAAACGCCCCTACATTTGGAGGCGATCGCACTGTATTTAATTGCTTCTCGTAGTCTAGGCGTAACAACATATCGTAGTAAATCGGAGTAAACTCTAATATATACGATTGTTCATTTGTTTTGCAGTCTGATTGACGGCAGCATTTTAGGTAATGGAATGGCTATACCTTACCTAAACCTCTTGGGACGCCGTATCTAGACCCTAGCACCTACGCCATAATGCTTGTAGCCATATCGAGCTTTAATCAGTATTTCAAGCCATTCCTTGAAGGTAAAGAATTGATTTCAAACACATTTCCCTAGTTATGTGTAGTTTTAATAATCAACCTATATGGCGTGAAAATAACTCTCTAATCATATTCTATCATATTAACGGGTTATTACTCCGAATTACTCCGTTAAATACTCACCTAGAGTTACGGGACTCGCGCATGAGTCAACAGTCCCTACACCCTTACACCCCTACACCCTTACACCCCCACACCCTATGTTTCTTCAAAAGTTAACGCCTGACCCCGCACCTGTGTAGACACCTTCCCTTTTTCATAAACAATTTGACCACCAACAATAGTCATAACAGGCCAACCTGTCAAGTTCCAACCTTCAAAAGGACTCCAACCGCACTTGGTTAAAAGTTCCTCGCGGACTACTGGGCGGTAGGTGTTTAAATCTACAAGGACTAAATCAGCATCGTAACCGGGAGCGATCGCCCCTTTGTTAGGAATATGATAGGCTTTCGCGACAGCCTGAGACATCCAGTTAGCAACTTGGGCAACACTACACTGTCCCTGCATTGCAGCTGTTAACATAAGAGGTAGAGAAGTTTCTACTCCCGGCATTCCCGAAGGAGATTTCGGATACTCTTGGGATTTTTCTTCTAGGGTATGGGGTGCGTGGTCTGTGGCGATGAAATCAATGACACCATCACGCAAAGCTTCCCAAAGCACCTCGTTATCGTGGGGCGATCGCAAAGGCGGATTCATCTGCGCTAAGGTTCCAATCTTGGCATAGGCGTCAGTATTCAGCAATAGATGCTGGGGCGTTACCTCCGCCGTCACCCAACTGGGTTTGTCCCGACGTAGCAACTCTGCTTCTTCTGCTGTTGACATATGGAGAATATGCAACCGACGCTGGTATTTTTTAGAAAGATTTAAAGCTTGCTGGGTTGCCAATAGCGCCGCTGTATTATCTTGAATTTGGGAATGAACTGCGGGATCGTGAATTCCAGCAAATTCCTGTCGTCGTTGGTTGATTCGATTTTGGTCTTCTGCGTGAACAGCAATTAAGCGATTTCCTTTGGCAAATATAGCTTCTAATGCTTCATCTTGGTCTACCAGCAACTGACCGTGCATTGAGCCCATGAAAATCTTGATCCCCGGTGTTGGATTCGCCGTGAGCAAGTCGGGAAAATTGTCTGTTGTTGCGCCAATAAAAAAGCCGTAATTAACTAGGCATTTTTGCGCGGCGCGTTCTAACTTATCATTTAACGCTTCCTGGTTAATCGTTAAAGGACGTGTATTCGGCATTTCTAGGAAGGAAGTGACTCCACCTTTCGCGCAAGCACAACTTGCTGTAAATAAGTCCTCTTTGTGTTCGAGTCCTGGTTCTCGGAAGTGGACTTGCGGATCGATAACTCCTGGCAACAAAGTGAACCCTTGTGCGTCAATTTCTCTAGTTGGCGTTGCAGTGGATATTTCTGGTGCAACCTCGACTATGGTGCGATCGCTCGTCAGCACATCTCCGACTAGGGATTCCCCATTGGGTAAGATGATGCGAGCGTGACGAATCAGCAAAGTTGTGGAAAATGACATGGGGTCAACTGCCTTCAAACAAGAGTTGAGCGTAACACATTACCCTCTATCTAGGTTAAACTTGGTTGGAATATGAGTCAAAATTTTGTGTCTTTTGTGACAAAACTTAAAATTTCTTAATTAAGAGATCATCTTTGAGAAGACATATGTCTAAAAGCGAAGACCCACAACAAAGCACAAAAATTATCTTTCCCCCACACCGTGAAATTTCTTCAAGTTAAAATCAACAAGTAACATATTCCCACTCAAGTTAAGTAAATCGCCTACACCTTAATCTACTAAGTTAGTTAGTCATTTCATGCAAAATCAAGTGTCTGATAACAACTCTAGCCACCAACAACCCAATAACTCTTGGATTGCAGAACTAGGTAGAACGGTAGTTTTGAGTATCGTGCTAGCATTGGGGATTCGCACCTTCGTTGCTGAAGCTCGCTGGATTCCCTCTGGTTCAATGGAACCAACTTTGCACGGTTCCCCAAATCAATGGGTTGCCGACAAGATTATCGTCGATAAATTAAGTTATAAGTTTTCGAGCCCCCATCGCGGAGATATTGTAGTATTTTCTCCTACGCAAGAGCTACAAAAGGAACAATACCAAGACGCCTTCATTAAGCGTATCGTTGCCTTGCCTGGAGAAAAAGTAGAACTGAGAAACGGTAAAGTTTACATTAACAACAAATCTCTTCAAGAAAACCAATATCTATCACAGCAACAGAGTACAGTCATTGATGTTTGTACCTCAGGTCAGCAACCACCTTTCTTGTCCAAACCTGTGACAATACCGCCTAACTCCTACCTAGTTTTAGGAGATAACCGTAACAGTAGCTATGACAGCCGTTGCTGGGGTGTTGTCCCTCGCGAAAATATTATTGGTCGTGCTGTACTTCGCTTTTGGCCACTCCAAAATGTTGGAGCAATTGATCATAAGCCACTTTATAACGATGCTCGTTGAAAACCCTGTGGTTTGGGTCTGACACTTAGAGCGTAGGATCGAAATAAGGAAACCTTGCAATACTTGTCGGTTAGGGACTTCCAAGAAATAAATTATCCATCTTGTGGTATGGGCGTCCCTGCCCGTCCTTTGAATCTGTAACGTCTGAGACATACGCACAACAAGAGATTTTTGGAGACTTTGAATCTGTAACGTTTGAGACATACGTACAACAAGAGATTTTTGGAGACTTTTTTATTTGCAAGTCCCTTAACAATATTTGAGGTGCCAAAAACCCGGTTTCTCCTGCGAAACCGGGTTTCTAATTCTCCTTAACCGAGCAGTATTGGAACCGTATTGGGACGCCTTGTCTCTTGCGTCATTTTCCGCTTGATACAAATTAACTGGGCGCTACTCCTAGCGCTGAAGCTTCAAAGGGAATTTGATATATTTTCCTTGCTCTGTATGAGTTTCAGGCTTGTTTATTCCTCAAAAATGTTCCAGTCCCGCTCAGAAGCTTTTGCAAAAAAAAGTTTATATTTCAGGGTTTTCTGGGAGTTAGTAAGTAACGATGAGTTGAGAAAATTAAGGAACTAACTAGTGCTAAGGCAAAATGAGCTACGAAAGATTAGTTCCTAATCCAGGATTAATTTCTGAGAAAAAAGACATTCTTATTATTGATGATACGGCAGACAACCTAAGAATTCTATCCTCAATTCTAACAAAGCAAGGGTATGGTGTTCGCAAAGCGCTGAACTGGCAAATGGCGTTGACTGCTTGTCAAGCAGTATTACCAGACCTAATTTTACTGGATATTCTGATGCCAGAGGTTAATGGTTATGAAGTTTGTCAGCGTTTGAAAGCTTTAGAACAAACCGCTGAGGTCCCTGTAATTTTTATTAGTGCGCTAGACGATGTTTTAGATAAAGTCAGAGCCTTTAGCGTTGGGGGTATCGATTACATTACCAAACCTTTTGAGCTTGAAGAAGTGGTTGCACGAGTACAGAATCAACTAGCATTAAGAGCAGCAAAGTTAGAAATTGTGAAACTTAATGCTGAACTAGAACTTCGAGTCAAAGAGCGAACTTGGAAACTGGAAATGGCACTTGACAAAGTACAGATGGAAGTCCAAGAACGCAAGCAGCTACAAAATAAACTCCTGGAGATGGCGCTTCATGATTCTCTGACTGGGTTACCCAACCGAGTTTTGTTTATTAAGAAATTAGAACACGCTCTTCAGCGTGCAAAGCTCGATCCTGATTATGGCTTTGCTGTACTGTTTTTAGATTGCGATCGCTTCAAAGTTGTGAATGATTCTCTTGGTCATTTGGTGGGAGATGAATTGCTAGGAGCGATCGCCCGTCGCCTGCAAGCATCCTTACGTCATGAGGATACTCTATCAAGATTTGGAGGGGATGAATTTGCTATTCTTTTAGAAAACCTGACAGATAGCAGTATGGCGGTCTCCGTTGCCAAAGACATTTTACAGCAACTATCAAATGCTTTTCAACTCTCCAGGCATGAGGTATTTATTAATGCTAGTATTGGGATTCTTTTAGGTAATAGTAATTACAAAGAACCGGAATACTTACTACGGGATGCTGACACAGCAATGTATCGTGCAAAGGAGTTGGGGAAAGCTAGGTATCACGTTTTCGATCCTATCATGCACGAAGAAGCAATCCAGCTTTTACAACTAGAAAATGATTTGAGAAGAGCTGTTGAACGACAGGAATTTAGTGTGTGCTATCAGCCAATAGTTTCCCTACAAACAGGTAAAATCGCTGGATTTGAAGCCCTTGTAAGGTGGGAACATCCTGAGCGCGGATTGGTTTCTCCTACAGTGTTTATTCCCATTGCAGAAGAGATTGGTTTGGTCAGCGCTATCGATACATGGGTTATACGGTCTGCTTGCCATCAGCTATGTATCTGGCAAGATTACCACAATACTGAAAACTTGCTCACTATGAATGTTAATCTTTCGGCGCGATCTATCTCACAGCCTAATATTGTAGCATCAATTGACCAAATTCTTAATGAAACTCATCTGAATCCTGCGACTCTCCAACTGGAAATTACAGAAAGTGTCATTATGGAAAATACGGATACCATCAGAATAATTATCCAGCAGGTCAAAGAGCGAAATATTAAGTTAATTATGGATGACTTTGGCACGGGCTATTCTTCTTTGAGTTACCTGCACAGCTTTCCTTTTAATGCATTGAAGATAGACAAATCCTTTGTGAAACGAATGCAGGAAAACCAAGAAAATATGGGTTTGGTACCAGCAATGATTAGTATCGCCCATTCGATGGGAATGCAAGTCATTGCTGAAGGAGTTGAAGTGAACGAACAATTGAAACTGTTGCGAAGTCTGAATTGCGATTATGCTCAAGGTTACCTATTTTCTAAACCTATGACTCAAAGCTCTGTTTTAGCTCTCATCTGTTCAACTCCTCAATGGTAAATAAAGGGCAAAAATTATGCAACAGGAAACTCTTGACACCAATAATGGCAACATTCTCATCGTTGACGATCAACTGGATAATTTACGCGTGTTATCTACTATACTTGCAAAAGAGGGTTATCAAGTTCGCAAGGCTATCAACGGACACATGGCTTTAGTCGCTATTAAGACTTTACCCCCAGATGTAATTTTGCTTGATATTAATATGCCAGATATTAATGGATATGAAGTATGCGAACGTTTGAAAGCTGATTTGAATACTCGCGATATTCCTGTCATTTTTATTAGCGTCTTAGATGATGTCCTAGATAAGGTTAAAGCGATGAAGATTGGTGGAGCAGACTATATTACCAAACCTTTTCAATTTGAAGAAGTCGTAGCACGCGTGCAAAATCAACTCACCATCCGAAAGCTGCAAATCAAACTTCAAGAAAAAAATCAGCAACTTCAGGAGCAAAATGCTCTGTTACTATTGGAAATAGAAAAACGCATCCAAGCTGAAGCTACTTTGCAAACACTCAACGAAAAACTACAGCAACTAGTCTGGTCAGATAGCTTAACACAAGTTGCTAACCGCCGCTATCTTGATGACTACTTGCAGCGAGAGTGGCTGCGAGCGACACGAAATCAAGCTAATATTTCCTTGATATTATGCGATATAGATTATTTCAAATCTTACAACGATACCTATGGTCATCTAGCAGGTGATAATTGTTTGAAGCGGGTAGCTCAAGCGATTCACGATGCAGTGATGCGTCCGGCGGATTTAGTCGCTCGTTATGGAGGAGAAGAGTTTGCTGTTGTTTTACCCAAGACGAATCTTGATGGAGCAGTAAAAGTTGCTAAAAGTATTCGCTCACAAGTGGAAAATTTGAAAATAGCTCATTCTTCATCCTCTATTAAGGAATATCTGACACTAACTATGGGTATTGCGAGTATGGTACCATTTTATCGCTCTTCTCCAGAAATAGTCATCAATGCCAGCGATCGCGCACTATATCGAGCCAAACTCCGTGGGCGTAATACCTACTGCACCTGTACGCTTGTTGCTAGCAGCGATGGCGATCATTGTAATGAAGAAGAGATTAAATCTTGGAGCGAACATTATATATTTGAGGAAGGGTGAGTTTTTAGCTTCATTCTAGGTATGGGCATTTTTTGACCAAAGTCAAGGATTGATTACACGTAAATAAGACTATAAGGCATTTACCATAATATCATTTCCTACAAGTCTACAACTTTTTTTAAAATGCATTCAGATAAAACTAAAAGTTATAAAGGTAGTATTTTAGTTGTTGATGATACACCGGACAACCTACGATTGTTATCAGCAATGTTAACAGCACAAGGTTATGAAGTTCGTAAAGCTTTAAATGGTAAAATGGCACTGACAGCTTGTCAAATGGTGCTACCCGATATCATCCTACTAGATATTAATATGCCAGGAATGGATGGATATGAAGTCTGTAAAAAAATCAAACAAGAAGATAATATCAAGGATATTCCAGTCATTTTTATAAGCGCTTTAGATGATGTTTTAGATAAAGTCAAAGCTTTTGATGCTGGAGGAGTAGACTATATCACTAAACCTTTTCACGGTGCAGAAGTTCTATTGCGAATTGAAAATCAAATTAAATTGCGGTCGTTACAAAATCAACTGAAAGAACAAAATTTTTTACTGCAAAAAGCTCTCAAAGATTTACAAGTGAGTCAAGTCAAACAAATTCAAAATGAAAAAATGGCAGCCTTGGGACAGATAGTAGCTGGAATTGCTCATGAAGTTAACAATCCAGTCAGTTTTATCTATGGAAATCTTGAGTATGTGAGTCAGTACGTACAAGCATTAGTAAATGTAGTAGGGGTTTATCAGCGAGAGTATCCCAATCCTACACCAAAAGTTCAGCAAACGGTTAAAGAGATAGACCTCAATTTCATAATCAACGACCTACGAAAACTAATGGGCGCTATGTACAGAGGAGCCGATCGCATTCGGCAAATAGTACTAGCACTGCAAAATTTTTCCAGGCATGACGAAGCCCAAATGAAATCAGTGAATATTCATGAAGGGATCGACAGTACTTTACTAATGCTACAGCATCGACTGAAAGAAACAGTCAATCGTCCTGCTGTTACCGTTGTTAAAGAGTATGGTAATCTGCCCCTTGTAACTTGTTATCCTGGCGAACTGAATCAGGTGTTTATGCATATCCTCAATAATGCCATTGATGCTTTGGATCGGGGAGTAGGGGGAGATGAGGAAGAAATCAATAATTTCTCCCCTCTCTCAAGAGTCTCCTCGTCCTGTCTACTCCCGACTATTCGTATTCATACGGGGTTAACGAGTAATAAGACTGTGAAAGTAGGTATTGCTGATAATGGACTGGGTATGGATGAGACAGTGCGATCGCGCTTATTCGATCCCTTTTTTACAACGAAACCTGTGGGGAAAGGAAGTGGACTGGGATTGTCTATTAGCCATCAAATAATCGTACAAAAACATCACGGACAAATTACCAGCCACTCCTCACTGGGACAAGGTGCAGAATTTATCATCGAAATTCCAGTAGAGCAACCGGAGAGAATGGCTGTGTGGAAAGTGAATGAATAACTTTTGTGATTTACGTCCAAGATTTTTCTATTGCGTAGCATAATAGAATTGTGACTGATTTGTTAGACCCTTTATGTTCGCTTAAGGAAGGTCACTGGTTCAAGCTCATTTGCGGAGCCAGCTTCCAACATCTGCCTGCAGTCAGAAGTTTAACTTTAGCCTATGTTTTGGCGGGCGCTGACTGCATAGATGTTGCCGCCGATCCAGCTGTGATTGCTGCAGCTACCGAAGCGCTGGAAGTTGCTATTCAATTGGCAGAGGCTGACCAGTATCAAGACTTTAGCTGGTGCAGCAAGAAGCCACTATTGATGGTAAGCCTAAATGATGGGGAAGACCCTCATTTTCGTAAAGCCGAGTTTGATTCCACAATATGCCCAACAGATTGCGACAAACCTTGCGAAAGGATTTGTCCAGCGCAAGCTATTGTTTTTAACAGTATAAAGGATAACTTTTCGGGAGTGCTATCCCAAAAGTGCTACGGCTGTGGACGTTGCATACCTGTTTGTCCATATGATATAATTTATACAAAGTCGTATGTATCAACGCCAGGAGCGATCGCACAATTGTTACTCTCAACAGGAGTGGATGCCGTAGAAATTCATACTAATGTTGGGCGTTTGACGGAGTTCAAACGATTATGGCAAGCAATTTTGCCTTGGGTCGAGGGTTTGAAGGTAGTCGCAATCAGCTGTCCTGATGGTGACGGTATAATAGATTACCTAAAGCAACTGTATGACCTCATGGCTCCTTTGTCGTGTGCCTTAGTTTGGCAGACAGATGGTCGTCCCATGAGTGGCGATATAGGAGATGGTACTACACTAGCTGCCGTTAAGCTAGGGCAAAAAGTTTTGGCAGCAAAATTACCGGGATACGTGCAATTAGCAGGAGGTACTAACGGCTACACTGTTGCTAAATTAAAGGGAATGGGACTTTTGAAGGGAGCAGGGAAGCAAGGGTGTAAGGGTGTAGGGGTGCAGGGGTGTAGGGAAGAAAACGAAACATTTTCTTCTCTGGTTCCCCAATCCCCAATCCCCAATCCCCAATCCCCATTCATTTCTGGAGTCGCTTATGGAAGTTACGCCCGGAAATTGCTGTCACCAATTCTCGAGCAGTTAGAAGCAAGGGAGGTAAATAAGAATGCCTGTGTTAAACCGACTGTCCGCCTAGAACAAGAGCCAGAGTTGCTCTATCAAGCTGTAAAGCTTGCATATTCTCTGGTTTCCCAACTCAAATCAAAGCAATAAAGAACTCATTTAAGTTCTGGTTGTTCGCTATCTCTCTAAAAAACGTCACCATAGAAAGCATGACGATTACAGAAGACCTCCAAAAATTATTAGACATCTTACCCCAAGACCTGCGGCAAACTCTAGAACAGCACCCGCAACGAGATAGCTTAGTAGAAGTGGTCTTGGATTTGGGTCGTCGCCCAGAGGCTCGCTTCCCCAATCAAGCGGAGTATCTGAGTGAAACACCCGTGACTCAAGAACAGATAGATGATTGCATCAAGAGAGTGGGAACCTTTGGCGGAGATAATCGGGCAGGAATTGAGCAGACCCTGCACAGGATAAGTGCTATCCGCAACCGCAATGGTAAGATTATAGGCTTGACCTGTCGCGTTGGTCGCGCAATATTCGGAACAATTGGCATGATCCGCGATTTGGTGGAAACCGGAAGATCGATACTCATGCTGGGACGCCCAGGCGTAGGGAAAACCACAGCCTTGCGGGAAATTGCCCGTGTTTTGGCAGATGATCTGAATAAGCGCGTTGTGATTATCGACACATCTAATGAGATTGCAGGTGATGGTGATGTTGCTCACCCTGCAATTGGTCGTTCCCGGCGGATGCAAGTGGCTCATCCCGAACTTCAGCATCAAGTGATGATTGAGGCTGTGGAAAACCATATGCCAGAAGTCATTGTTATTGATGAAATTGGCACGGAATTGGAAGCCCTAGCAGCTCGTACTATTGCCGAACGAGGCGTACAGTTGGTCGGTACTGCTCATGGAAATCAGATTGAAAACTTGATTAAAAACCCAACGCTATCTGATTTAGTTGGTGGTATCCAGGCTGTGACGTTAGGAGATGATGAAGCCCGACGGCGGGGAACTCAAAAGACGGTTTTGGAGCGCAAAGCCCCTCCTACTTTTGAAATTGCTGTGGAAATGTTAGAAAGACAACGCTGGGTGGTACACGAAAGTGCGGCTGATACAGTAGATAATCTTCTCCGGGGACGTCAGCCTAATCCACAGGTAAGAACTGTTGATGAGAACGGCAAAGTTGTCATTACCCGTCAAGTTATCCCCCTCAATGGTCGCACTCATAAAGCTCCTGGGGAGGATTCTTTCCTTCAACCAGCAAAACAATCTAATGGTTGGCGTGCGAGTGGTCAAATGACACCATTACCTCCACTGGTTGATGAAAAGCAAAAGAACCCAGGACAACTTGAGTTTGACCGCTTGTTGGATGAATCTTGGAATCATATTGATGACTATAATTTCGATAGCATCAAACAATCAGGACCTAACGGCGAAGATTTGCCACTGCACATATATCCTTATGGGGTGAGCCGCAACCAATTGGAGCAAGTGATTGGGGTACTTTCTTTGCCTGTGGTCTTGACAAAAGATATTGATAGTGCTGATGCAATATTGGCACTGCGATCGCACGTCAAAAACCATGCCAAACTCCGACAAATTGCAAAAGCCCGCCAAGTTCCTATCCACATGATTAAAGCCAGCACAATACCACAGATTACCCGTGGTTTGCGGCGGTTGTTGAACATGGATGAACCTGAAATTACCGACGAGCGCGAACTGCAACTCTTCCTCCACAGCGCCAGCGATGATGAGATTGACGCCTTGGAAGAAGCAAGACTTGCTGTAGAGCAAATTGTCATTCCCAAAGGACAACCAGTCGAATTGCTACCCCGTTCTGCTTCCGTTAGGAAAATGCAACACGAACTGGTAGAACACTATCGTCTAAAGTCCCACAGTTTTGGGGAGGAACCAAATCGGCGCATTCGGATTTATCCAGCTTAATTATATAGGGTGCGTTAGCACAAGCATAACGCACCATCCATAGTTTTTGATGTTGTTTGAAAACTTGCTGTTGATGGATACTTGGGGTTAATTTTAGATCATTAATGCTGAATGCAGTTCACGGGCGAGGACGCCCGTACCACAAAAAATTGTTAATTATCACAAGAAATTGTTAATTTTAGATAATTAATGTTGACAGAATTTTTCAATATACCTAAAAGCCCAATTCAGGAGGTTTTTGACGAAACCCTAATTGAAAATAATATCAGGCTTTTTATCAAGAGAGATGATTTACTACACCCTTTAGTATCGGGAAATAAATTCCGAAAACTGAAATACAATATTCTGAAAATTAAAGAGCAAGGATTTCAGAAACTGGTCACATTCGGTGGTGCTTTTTCTAACCATATCCACGCTACTGCAGCAGCCGGAAGATATTTTGATATTGAAACTATCGGGATTATTCGTGGCGATCGCACTGAACCGCTCAATCCAACGCTCCACTTTGCCGAAAATTGTGGAATGAAACTGCATTTTGTCAGTCGTTCTGATTTCCGTGACAAGAGTTTGATTATCAAACACATAGAAAGAGAATTTGATAATTTTTATTTTTTGTCTGAAGGTGGCTCAAATAGTTTAGCTGTACGTGGTTGCATGGAAATTGTCGAAGAAATTCATGCACAAATGCCCTTTCAACCTGATTATTTTTGTACAGCTTGTGGTACAGGCGGCACATTAGCAGGTATTATCGCAGCTGCTAAATCAGAACAAAAAGTCATTGGTTTTTCGGCATTAAAAGGTGATTTTTTAAAAAATGATGTGCAAAAATTATTAGACACACAGAAAAATATAAGCTGTAAACATTGGCATATAAATGACAATTATTGCTTCGGGGGCTATGCAAAATGGCACCCGGAATTGATTCATTTTATTAATAAATTTAAAAAAATACATTATATTCCCCTTGACCCAATTTACACTGGAAAAATGCTTTTTGGAATTTTTGATTTATTAAAAAAAAGATTTTTTCCTTCTCAGACAACAATTGTCACTGTTCATACAGGTGGATTGCAGGGTATATATGGGTTCAATCAATTTAAACTTCAAAAGTCTAATTTAAAGATTGAGTAAATATCAACTATTGAGTAAGCGTTCAGCACATCGCGTATCAGCTATAGGAATCCGGTTTGATTTCTGAACTGATTTGTGTAGGTAGGCAATAGGGAATAGGCAATCTTGCTATAGGATTCTATAATATTTAGGTCTTGTTGAGAATGCTGCTGTCCGGTCAGTTGTCCCCTGTATCTCTTGAAAGCAGATAGGATGGGAGTAGTAAAAGTGAGATAAAACACTCTGAAACTCTAGCCAGGGACTTTGGCTCTAGGCTGACAACATCTACCACATTTTGGCTACTACCGTACGCCCGTGATTACAGGACTACTACAAAAACTGCGTTCTACCTTAGTAAAGGATGGGGTTCGTCTACCATTTGGAAGCACTCCATCTCCTTTGCGAGCCCCAAACCGCGATCGCGATATGCTTGTTGAACGAAAGCCACAAGAGCTAGCTGAGGCTCCCAGGGAAAGCAACTCCGGTCGCAATACTCCTCCTCACAAACATGGTTGGTTGCGAACTGTTCTAGTCACTAGCATGGGAGCGACCGCTTTGATATTGGGAGCTTGGGAACTAAAAATGTTGCAGTCTTGGGAGTTGAAGGCGTACGATCAAATGCTGCGGTTGCGCCCTCGTGAAGCTCCCGACCCGCGTATTTTGCTGGTCACTGTGACTGAAGAAGATAAAGATAAATATAATGTCTTATCAGATAGCATAATAAATCAGTTGTTGGCAAAACTCCAATCCTACCAGCCGCGTGTGATTGGACTAAGTATTTATAGGTCGGCTCAGACTAACTTAGCTGCTTCATTAAGCCGTAAAGATAATATCATCACCGCTTGTGCATTTAGTAGTGTAAAAACTTCTGAAATTGCACCACCACCAAATTTTTCAATATATAATGTCGGATTTACTGACTTAGTCGTTGATGAAGATGGTATTGTTCGTCGCAGTTTGTTGTTTGCTGATTCAAAGAAAGACAAAAAATGTACAACTCCTTTCTCTTTTGCCATGCTCATGGCAATGAGTTATCTAGAAAAAGAGGGGATTGAAGCAGATTATTCCAATCAACAAAGTCCGAAGTTTTTTCATCCCAAAAACCCCAATTTGAAAGCAAATTTTAAAATTCTTAACAGTAATGCAGGTAGCTATAAAAGGATAGATGCAGGCGGCTACCAAATTATGTTGAATTATCGCCATCCAGATAGCTTGGCGCGGGAAGTTTCTCTCACACAAGTCCTCAATGGTGAGGTAAATCCTAACTTAGTCAAAGACCGTCTTGTCATCATCGGTACCAAGACGCCAAGTCTTCATCCTGGTTTTTATACACCTTATAATGCTTTACCAAACCAACCTGCAAGAATGTCTCCTGTTTGGATTCATGCACAAATAGCAAGTCAGATTATTAGTGCAGTTTTGGATGGACGTCCCCTGATTTGGTACCTTCCGGAATGGGCGGAGATTGTGTGGATTTGGGTTTGGGCATTTACGGGTGCGGCTTTAGCTTGGCAATTGCGGTATCCTTTACTACTGGTAATGGTTGGAGGTACAAGCATCAGCGGTTTGGTCGGAATCTGTGCTGCTGTATTTTTGCAAGCAGGATGGATACCAATGGTACCACCAGCACTCGCATTAGTTTTCAGTGGGATTGGTGTTATGGCTTTCACAACATACCGAACTCAACAGGAAACAAAGATTATTCTTTTGCAAGTTGAAAAACAGCAAGAAGCTATAGAACAACTCTCCATACTCTTAAAAGAAAGCACGGAAATTAAAGACAAACATCTTCACGATTCACCAAAGGTTGATACTTTAGAAAAAAGCACTGGCGATACCATATTAAGTGGGCGTTATAGAGTGAATAGAGTTCTTGCTTCTGGTGGATTTGGCTGTGCTTATTTAGCCCAAGATACTCATCGTCCTGGTAGTCCCTTTTGTGTGGTAAAACAACTTATGCCAGCTCGTCGGGATACAAGATTTTTGCAAGTCGCGAGAAGATTGTTTGATGCGGAAGCTGAAATTTTAGAAACTTTAGGACAACATCGTCAAATTCCCCAACTGTTAGCTTACTTTGAAGAAAATCACGAATTTTATCTAGTACAAGAATACATTCAAGGTCATCAACTGAGTGAGGAATTACCTCCTATTCAGCGCGTACAGGATGAACTCTTTGTGAGTGAGATGCTCAAAGGAATTTTAGAAATTCTTGCTTTTGTTCACGAACATCGCGTGATTCATCGAGATATAAAACCAACGAATATTATCAGGCGTGCTTCCGATAATCAATTGGTGTTGATTGATTTTGGTGCTGTTAAAACAATGCAACTACCAACTGATGAGCAAACAGAATTAGCTACGGTGGCTATCGGGACACGGGGTTACGCACCACCAGAACAATTTGCTGGTCATCCCCGCTTGAGCAGTGATATCTATGCTGTGGGTATGATTGCTATTCAAGCAGTGACAGGGCTTTCTCCCCACGACCTCCAACCTAATCAAGATACTGGTACTGTTATGTGGCGTCATCGGGCAAAAGTGAGTGAGGAGTTGGTGGAGATTTTAGATAAGATGGTGCGTTATCACTTCAGCGATCGCTATCAATCTGCAGCTGATGTTCTTCAAGATTTGAACTGCGTTTGTACCAAAATTAAGCTTCTTGATAAATGATTTCCTGGAACTGGATCACATCTTTAAGAGGATCGGAGTGACTGACTTTGACAAACAATTGTTCACCCAACTTCACAGGACGTTTGAAGAACATTGGTAACTGTAAGCCTAATTCTTCTAACAAAATGAGTGCCAAACCGCTATCTTCCCTGAGCCACATCAGCACTGTTACTTGCCAAGATTTATCAGGATGACGGCGTAGATACTCTAAAGCCCAATATCTATTTGTTTGTCGTTCTACCATTACCAACTCTTGAGTAATAGTAGACACGGTCATCATGACTTCTTTGAGTTGTTCTGCGGAGAAGGGCAAAACTTCACCCCGTAAATGTGCCTTTAACTGGAAGTGAGTTAGTAAGTCACTGTAACGGCGAATAGGAGAAGTTGCTTGAGTATAAGTATCTAAACCTAAACCTGCATGCCGCACTGGAGTGATGCTCATTTCACTCTTGGGCATACAGCGACGCATCGCACAAGCACGGACAAACCCTGCTGGTAGTTGTATTAATTCTTGCTCTGGAGGCAATTCTGGCTGTGGTTGACCGCGAAATGGTAAAGGAATGTTATGTTGTTGACCGTATTTAGCAGCAACTTCACCAGCGACAATCATCATTTCTGCCACCAATTGTCGTGATTGGGAGTCTTCTAATACATCAATGCTGATGTCGTCACCTTTGACTTTTATCATCGCTTCGGGCATATTGATGCTGATGGCTCCTTGGTTGTAGCGCCAAGTTTTGCGCCGTTGCGCCCAATTGGCGATCGCGGTAATTTCTGATTCCGCTTGTACGCCTAATTCCAGCATCTCGTCTACATCTTCGTAGGTGAGGCGATAAGTCGGTTTAATCAAACTGGGATGAATGCTGTATTCTTCCACAGCCCCGGTTTCATCTAAAATCACCCCAAAGCTTAAGGCGAAACAAATTTTTCCCTGGATAAGACTCATTGGTCCTGTTGCTAATACCTCTGGGAACATAGGAACCATTCCCGTGGGTAGATAGACCGTGCTACCTCGTTTTCTTGCTTCTAAATCTAAATCATCTTCTGGTATCAACCAACGAGTGGGGTCGGCGATATGCACCCAAAGACGATCCCTACCATCACCTAGCAATTCCCAACTTAAACCGTCATCGATTTCCGTGGTACTTTCATCATCGATTGTGTACACTTTGAGATGCGTGAGATCCAGACGGTTGATATCCTGATCTGGGAGATGTGATTCCAATCGCTGTTGAGCCACTTCTAGTACCTTGGTTGGGAATTGTACGGGGATTGACGAACGCCGTAAAAATAAGTTTTCATGAGGACTCCACCAACCCAAATCTACTAACAGTTGAAAAGCTCCTTGGGGGGTGGCGGAGCGTCCCAGTATGTTCATCGTTTCTAACACTGGAGCAGGCGGAGGATAAGCACGCGCCAAAGAGTCATAATTTAGCCCAACACGTATAATATCAGCCAATAGCGCTGCATACTTTTCTAGGGCTTCTAAACGATGGCGGTCATGTCTTTGCCACTCTACAGTTTCACCTTTAAGGGCTTGCTCTACTCGCTCTAAAAATTCTTGTTGTCCCCTAGCTTTTAAAGCCTCTACTTCCAGTTGGTGTTTGCGATCTGCTACTTGAGCTGCCGTTCGTGGTTCGTAAGCCTCACCTTTTTGCTTGAAATAGATTTTATCGTCTGATAATACGCAATGGGCGGCATAACTATGAAATGGTTCTGATTCTGAGAACAGTAAATTTGCCATTTCCGGTGGAGTGACTATTTCCCCTGTCTCAACCAGCAATTCCCAAGCCACTTCCAAACTAGATGGGTCTAAGTAGGGTTTGACCTCTTTCAGAAATTCGGGAATCTGCGAGGGCTTGTAGATTTGTCCGGTTACTATGTAGGTGAATTGCCGAGGTGCAAGACTATGGGATTGACCCCGCTCATCTATCACAATCCAACGGGCTTTTCCGTCTGGACGGTCTACTACACCCAGTCGGCGATCGCTACCCAGTCTAAATTCAACTAACGTCCCCTTCTCCACAAGCCTCGCGATTAATAAATTACAAAAAGCCATTAGCGTTCAGCACTCAGCAGTCAGCTATTCGTACAGCTTAAACCACTAGATACCTACTAAACACTCTATTCTTATTTTTACCAAAAGCCAAAAGACAAAAGCTGATGGCTGATGGCTGATAGCTTAACATTAGCCTTCTGCATTAATAAATGGCAACAATGCCACAATGCGGGCGCGTTTAATTGCTAATGTCAACTCTCGCTGTTGCTGCGCCGTAAGCCCGGTAATTCGACGTGGTAGAATCTTACCCCGCTCAGTAATAAACTTACGCAGCAAGTCTACATCCTTATAATCTATTGGTTCTCCTGGCTTTATCGGGGATAAACGACGACGGTAATAGCTCATTTCTACTTAATTTCCTTGTGAACAGTATGTTTGTTACAGTGGGGGCAGAACTTTTTCAGTTCCAGTCTGTTTGTGGTGTTACGACGGTTTTTCGTGCTCGTATAGCGAGAAACACCTGGAGAGCGTTTATCTGGATTTGTACGACACTCAGTACATTCTAGTGTCACTACTATGCGGACACCTTTGCTCTTAGCCATAATCTTACAAAAAGTAAAGCGGGGGAGATAATTAACACAAATAGCTATTTTCGCATATTATGTTGTACTTTTTCAACTAATCGCTTAACTTTTATATCTAGCGAATAGCCACGACGCGACGAAATGACCACAGTCCTAGCATAACGGTCATGAAAAGCTTGTCGCCACTGGGGGTCGGATAAAGCCTTACCGCAGTCAATTGCCAAAGGAATCATTAGCAGTATAGCAGTGGGATTGCGTATGATGTTACTGAGGGCAATAGCAACCAAAAGCGCACCCAACCCAATTATGCCCTCTCTCTTGAAAAGTGATTGTAAATCGGGAATTTTTTCCGTTTCAACATCCATCACTTTAATGTCAAAAGCCCAACGTCCCAAACTCTGCCCTTGGTTATTGTACGGTACTATAACCCGCAAAATCCCCCAAGCAATAGCGAAGACCAGTATTTGAATAATGTGAACGCCAAGTTGAGAACTTCCCAGTAAGGAACTCCCTATCCAGACAACAAGGAAATCTAACCCCCATGCTAGACCCCGTCGCCCAAACTCAACCTTGGGATAGTGTTTGGGAGGAATATGTTCAATAGACATATGTAATACTGTTTTGTGAATGAAAACGACTTTGCGTTAGGGCTGTTAGTAGTTAGTGGTTAATTGATAGTGGTATCTCTAATTTTAATGATAACCGTGAGGAGTCATGTCGGAGGCAATGGTATGTTGTCAGTCAGTGATGCAGAAGCTACTATTTTAGGATTGGTACAACCTCTAGATAACAGAACAGATACAGAAGTTGTAGATTTATCACAAGCATACGGTCGCATTCTGGCGTCCTCCGTAACTAGCCATTTAGATTTTCCCCATTGGGACAACTCCGCAATGGATGGCTACGCTGTGCGACATGAAGATGTGAAGGACACTCATGAAGAAAAGCCCGTTGTCCTCGAAATTATTGAGGAAATTCCCGCTGGTGTTCAACCCAAGTCTACCATTCAACCAGGACAAGCCGCCCGAATTTTTACGGGTGCAGTTATGCCATCTGGTGCAGATACAGTTATCATGCAGGAACAAACACGTCGAGAGGAAAACCGTGTTTTCATCCTCACAGCCTCAAAACCACAGGAATTTGTTAGACATAAGGGTATTTACTATACAGCAGAGACACAATTATTACCTATAGCAATTCGATTAGATGCTCCTGAAATTGCTGTATTAGCTGCTGCTCAATGTACGAAATTAAATGTCTTCCGACTTCCTCGTGTAGCTATTTTATCAACGGGCAACGAATTGGTAACACCAGACACACCATTGCAGCCCGGTCAAATTGTAGATTCAAATCAGTACGTGCTAGCAACTTTAGTCAAACAAAGTGGTGCGGAACCTCTCATTTTAGGAAGTGTGAAAGATGAACCAGAAGCGTTAGAACAAGCTATTGCTCGTGCTATAGCCAATGCTGATATTGTTCTTTCTACTGGTGGTGTCTCAGTCGGTGATTATGACTACGTTGAGAAAATTCTAGAGTCTTTAGGAGGCAAAATTCACATTCACACTGTAGCAATGAAACCCGGTAAACCTCTCACCGTTGCTACTTTTAAATCACCTCAATCCTCTTTATACTTTGGGTTACCAGGAAATCCAGTTTCTGCTTTCGTAACTTTTTGGCGATTTGTGCAACCAGCTATCAAAAAACTTTCCGGACTAGCAGAAGGTTGGAAACCAATGTTCGTGAAAGCACAGATGTATCAAAATTTACACAGTGATGGAAAACGTGAAACCTACGTTTGGGGACAGTTACGCTTGCATGAAGGAGTGTATAAATTTCAACCTGCAACTGGTCTTCAAAACTCGGCTAACCTCATTAACCTAGCTCAAACTAGCGGTTTGGCTGTTTTACCAGTTGGGAAAACACTCATCTGTACTGGAGAAGAGGTGCTAGTTTTACCTGTTAAGTGAAATCTTAAGCATTTAGCTATTAGCAGTCAGCCGTCAGCTTTTTAGAGTTCCCCAGCTAGCTGATAATGATGACCAATATGCCGATCGCTTGCAAAAACGTCTGGAGTCAGAGAAGTGGGTCTAATCTCGAATTATATAAAATTTTTCTGAAGATTCCCTGACTTAGCTCAAAAACCGTTACAATAGATACAGAAATAAAGATCGTTCATCTTTAAGGACTTTTGAAGATAAATAAACTATTCAGCATTAAGTCTTGTAAAGACGGAAGTAGGGAGAGATCCCCAAGGAACGCGCCTCATTTCATTCATAACTCTAGTCAATTAATATCCAACAGAGGCGAGACAGATGAAACTCACATATCGTGGTACTCATTATGAACACAATCCCCTAAACCCTGAATTAACCGTCGGCGAGACAGGCGGGAAGTATCGGGGTGTAAACTGGAAGCGTTGCTACCCCCGACATATTCCTCAGCAACCAGTAGCTGAGTTGAAGTATCGCGGAGTAGCTTATCATGTAGGCGATCCAGTAGACGTGGAACTGATGGTGTTGTCCAAGCAGCATAAAGACAACATTGTAGGTACAGCAAAAGTTTGCCAAGTCAAGCAATTTGGAGAAGAGCTAGCTAAGACTCATCTCACTAATATTCGCCAAAATTTAGAACATCGTTTGCAAGTAGCGAAACAAAAAGGGGATGAAAGCCTGATTCGCTTGCTAGAGGATGAAGCAAGACAAATTGCTAATTGCTAATTGCTAATTGCTAATTGCTATTAGCCATTAACCATTAGCCATTAGCCATTAACCATTAACCATTAGCAACTACTTTGCTCGATTAATCCAAATACCTCTTATTCCTGCTGCCTTAGCTCCATGATAATCGTCCATGACACTGTCACCTATGTGCCATGCAGCTTCAGGGGAGCAGTCATGTTTTTTTAGTGCAGTCACAAAAATTTTTGAGTCTGGTTTTGCTGCACCTGCTTGAGTTGCAATTGTGATTGACGTGAAAAACTCTCTTAATTCTAAACTTTGTAATACTGAGTAAATCCGGGAATCGAAATTGGAAAGTATCCCTAATTCAATTCCCATATTTTGCCATTTTGATAAAGCCGGTAGGACATCTGGATATATAAACCAAGGTTGGGCTGTACCAAAGTGAATGTAGACTTCACTAAAAAAGGTAGAGAAGTCAGAAAATTTCTCTAAAACACCTGCTTTTTCAAAAGTGCTTTGAGTGATGCGAAACCACCATTCAAACTCATACTGCGGAATATCTTGCTGTTCTGCATCTGGAAATATAGGTGGTGGTGCAGCTTTAAAACATTGAAGGAATGTTTTATTTAGAGTTTCGGTTGAAACTTCAACTTCAAAGTCCCGCGCTATCTGACTGTAAACTTCGCCCACACTACCTTTAACATCGAAAAGTGTGCCAACAGCGTCTAAAAAGATAACTTTTGGTTTCTGCATCATTCAGCTATGAGCTATAAATACATTGGGGATCGGTCTGTTTAAAGCTAATCAATGACTGCTGAAGACCGATCGCTATTTATAAAAGTGTCTCTATAATAGGACGAGCTAGCCAGTGAAAACCAACTTTGAGTTTGTGTTCTAGGGTGGGTAGTCGATAGAGGTAAGCAAGACGGCGGGCGATGTAGGCAACAGTACCGTCTAATTTTATACCCAAACCAGTCAGGGTAGCATTATCTATACCCAGTGCCATCATCTCACCTAAATGCTGGTAACGGAAGGGAAGTAAAGGACGATTGGTTAAACTTGCCCAAATGTTCCAGGCTGTATAATCTGCTTGTTGGAAAGCAGCTTGTGCTGTTGTGGGAACTTGTTGACCTTCAGCATCTAGACAATCTGCCAAGTCTCCTAATGCAAAAATTTCGGGATGGTCTTGGACTTGGAGAGTTGATGTGGTGCTGATTTGACCGCGCTGGTTTTGCTTGACTGGAAGACTTCTTACGACAGGTGTGACGCGGGTTCCCACTGTCCAAATTACCAAATCTACAGGAATCGTATCGACTTGATTTTTGTACTCTAGGGATATACTGTCTTGCCCGATAGATTCTACTCTAGTTTCTAGATCGAGAAATATACCTCGGTCTTCTAGGGCTTTGGTTGCGGTTTGTCGGTTAAATTCTGGAGAGGTTCGCAAAATTTGATCCGTGAGTTCAATGAGACGAAATCTTCCTCTGTCTCCAAGTCTATCTGCTAGTTTGCAAGCTAGCTCTACACCACTGTACCCAGCACCAACAATTGCTATCCGGATTTTTTCTTTGTCTGATTCTTCTAACATTCGCAAGCGTTCTTCCAAGCGATAAGCATCTGCGATCGCACGAAAGGGGTAAGCATGGGAAGTTGCGCCAGGAACTATATCCAGTGGTGTTTCCCCACCCAAAGCCAATACCAATCTGTCATAGGATAATTCTGGACCATCCTGTAAGTGTACCCTTCCTTGGTCTATATCGATGCCCGATACCACACCTTGACAAAAACGCACACCCGTGGTAATTAAAACTTCTTCAAAAGGTGGAGCAATTTCCCAGGTTTGCAACTCCCCTGTCAGGAGTTCGTAGAGAAGGGGAGTGAAGAGAAAGCGATCGCTTTGGTCTACTAAAACGATTTCTGGTTTTTGCGTGGGTTCCCAAGGAAACTGGCTCAAACGCAACGCAGTGTAGAGACCACCAAAGCCTCCACCGAGGATACATATTCTAGCAGCTTGTTCAGTCATCTGTTTTTTTGGACGGTCAATCCCAACAGGGCTTTATCCCAGTTTACTGACTTCTTGTGTTCAATTGCCATCAACCAACAGTCCCAAATTTTTGTCTTCTGTATTATACGTAGAAACCCGGTTTCTTAGAGAAACTGGGCTTCACCAGAGACCATTTTCATCTTGACCGTATTGGTTCCTGAGGCTGTTCCAAGCAACTTGACGGGCTCCGTCTTCGCTGATACCATCACTTTGAGCAGCATTGAAGGTGGCAACGAAAATCTGCTATCCTTCTTGAGGAAGTTGTTCTTTTATATCTTGTGGCATTTCTTCGATTTTCATAAATCCACTCCTTTATCAAGGTTCTGTTTCATGGTAGAAAGCTGAGATATTTGTTTTCCTCTTTCTAGAAGCAGAGATGCAAAATTGCCTAACTTTTGATAGAGAGGGAATTTTCAACATAGCCATTCTAAATTATTCGTGAAAGCAGAGAAACCGATTAATCATTCTTTCTTTTTACTTTTGTCTTGTTGTACTAGAGTTATTCAGCTTGACTCTTAGCTCTTTATTTCCTTAAACAAGGAACTATCAAAGCTTTAGCTAACATCGGAGTTTTGAGAAATTGCCAATTTATTTAGCAAAGTAGCACTAGCTTCATTCAATCCGATGATTTTTACTTCTGCTCCATTGCGACGAAATTTAAGTACCGCTTTATCGAGTACTTCCACTGCTCCTTGATCCCAGAGGTGAGCATGAGTTAGATCGATGGTGACGCGCTCGACCAGTTCTGTAAAATCAAAAGACTCTAGAAACTCATCTTTTGATAAAAAGAAAATTTGTCCGGCGACTTTGTAGATGCGATGAGAGCCATCATGGCTAAGCACTTTATCTACAAATACCAACTGGGCAATCTTGCGAGAGAAGAATACAGTACTCATGATGATGCCTGTGACCACGCCGAGGGCAAAATTACGGGTAAAAATTGTCACAAACATTGTTGTTAACATGACAGCCGTTTCAGTACGAGGGATGCGGGGAATATTTTTGAAGGATGCCCAGCGAAATGTACCAATTGATACCATAATCATCACGGCTACTAATGTTGCCATCGGCATCTGCTTGACCCAATCCTGCAAAAACAAAATGGCAATTAATAGGAAAATTCCAGCCGCAAGGGTTGACAGTCTGCCCCGTCCCCCAGACTGGACATTAATCACTGATTGTCCAATCATCCCACACCCAGCCATGCCTCCAAAGAAGGCGGTAACGATATTAGCAAGACCTTGTCCTTTGGCTTCTTGGTTTTTATTACTAGGTGTATCTGTGAGTTCATCTACCAAAGACGCAGTTAAGAATGAAGCCAACAAACCAACGATCGCCAAAGTCAGGGAAAAGGGCAGGATAATCCTCAAGGTTTCTAGAGTTAAGGGGACTTGAGGCAGGGCAAAACTGGGTAGGGTCGTAGGTAACTCTCCCATATCTCCTACAGTAGGAATATCTAATTTCAGAGCGATCGCAGCTAGGGTCATTACTGCTAAAGCAACAAGGGCAGACGGAAATGCTTTGGTAAAGCGAGGCAGAATATAAATAATCGCCAAGGAAAGGATAGTCAATACATATACAGCCGACGGAACATTTATCAGGTGGGGCAACTGGGCTAGGAAAATTAACACCGCCAATGCATTGATATAGCCAATCATCACTGCCTTGGGGACATATCTCATATAGCGGTCCAGTTTTAGCACCCCAAATAAAACTTGAAAGACTCCTGTGAGCAAGGTGGCGGCGAATAAATACTGCAAACCATAATCTTTAACTAAATCAATCATCAGCAGAGCCATCGCTCCTGTAGCGGCAGAAATTGACCCCGGTCTGCCTCCTAAAAACGCTGTCATAACTGCAATAATAAACGAAGCATAAAGCCCGACTTTGGGATCGACCCCAGCAATGATTGAAAAGGCGATCGCTTCTGGAATGAGAGCAAGCCCTACGACTGCTCCTGCCATAATATCTTGCCGAGTGTTAAAAAACCACTCTTGCCTCAGAATTGTTCCGTTCAAGTTTCCTCCTAGCGTTGTTATTTATAGAAATTAAGTAGGTCAGAACAAATAGAGTTAACTTGTCAGGACTGTCTTTTGTCCTTTGTCATTCGTCATTTGTCAGGGTTTCGGGGAGATTGGCATTTCGTAACATAGTTTGGTTTTTCACGCCGGCTTACTTAAATAAAAAAGCTGCTAGCGCATAATTCCCAAGCCAAATAGCCCACCGTCAACAAAAGTGAGGCTATAAGCAACTGATTCGAGATTGCTTGATTTTTATCGTTTTTTGAATATGTTTTCAAATATTTCGCCCAGTTTTATCCTAAATAGAATCCTTGATCTGTTTAGTCAAGCTTGTCAGTGTGGAACACATCTAACAGTGGTGTTTCTTTATCGGTTCATGCTAGATAAACCTTTGAGCCATCTTTGTACGGCTTTACTATGCGACAGTACCCACTAGAGCAACAAACCTTTTTCTACCGCTTGATTGGACGCAATCTACAGATCGAAATCTCATTCTGGTTACCGGGAATTCGTATTGAGCCGATGTCCACTGAGAAACATATAGTCTATAATTTGACAGCAATTACTCCCATTTCAGAAACTGATACAGAGGAAACAACTTTGTTCTACACAACCTTACCGCATTCGTCACAAGTTAAGATAGCTTTGCTAGAAGCAATAAGTAATTATGCTGAAGATAGAGGCAAAGTTCTGGTATCGAATTAGCCACTTAACAGAATTTTAGGCATATTCTAGGAAGATAGATGTAAAGATTATGTGAAATCTGTCTCCCGAATTGTAATTTTATACAAAAAAATCTTAGAAAGAGTTCAATGGTTTTGCAACGACTATTGCAATTAGTAGTCCTTCCAAAAATTTTACATCTTCTCGAAGGACTGATATAGGAATCCGGTTTGATTTGGTGAACTGATTTGTGTAGGCAGGCAATAGGCAATAGGCAAGAAGATTCTAGAAAATTTAGGTATACTGAGTTTTGTTCAAAAATCAAATAGGAGTCCTATATGTATCACATTTTTGGGCTGATGGTAAAGCTTGAACTCCTAATTTCGCTGTTGCATAAAGTCGGCTAAATTCTCTTTCATAATGTGCGGCGACTGTGGGATTTTGTATAAAAAGTACAGTTTCATCGTTCAAGTAATTCCCTGACATAGACCAGTTATGACTACCTGCGATCGCTAATACTCCATCTAAAATTGCCATTTTACTATGTACTCCGCGATCGCCTGTCGGTGCTATGGGAAAGCCAACGGTAGTGATGGGATTTTTCCACGGTTTGACTTTGATTGAGTTACTTCTGTTGCTACGTCGGGGACAAACGCCCAGCGCATCGTAAGCTTTTGAATAAGGTTGTCGAAAAAAGTCTGGGTCTATGAGTATTTTGATGTTTTGAACTCCGCGATCGCGGACTTTAGCTAGAGTATCGCTAATAGTCTGGTCTGAATACACAAATACTGCAATATGAACACTTTTTTGAGCTTGCTGCACATAAGAGGCAATAATACCATTACTGGTTAGGGCAATATCATCTTTTCTACTAGCTGGTGAGAAGTTGACAGTAATAGTTCCATTACCTACCGGAATTGTAACAGGGTTTCTTTTGGGCTTGCGAGATTTAAATAAACCTTGCCACATATAGTTAAATTCATCAGTAAAAGTTTGAGCTAATTGATAGTTATTAAGAATAACTACCATATTATTAGAATTACCCCGACTCTCGAAATTACTAAAATCTCCATGTAAATCAGATGTTGTCAGATTTCCACTAGTAACAATAGTCGTCTTTCCATCGACCACAATAAATTTATGGTGCATTAGACCACTACCTTTAGTGGCTCCCTCAGATGTATCATCTTTAATCTCAATTTTGCTAGAACGTAACATTGCTAATGCATCAGCAGGATAACGCTTTAATTCTTCATATGCTTGCTTTTCATACTGATTCATTCGTGCAACTTTTTCCGTCGTAAACTCTGCTAGAGTGTTGTTGTACTGGTTGTCTATCACTACCCTAACTCTGACTCCACGTTGATGAGCAAGAATGAGCGCCTCAGCGACTTTGGGGAGTCGAAATTGCATGACAGCCAAATCCACAGTTTCCTGTGCTTGATTGATAGCATCAATGATTTGCTGTTCCAGGTTATCTCCCTTGCGGGTAAAGTGACGGTATGGATCTTGGTATGACGCTGCTAGATTCTGGTTGAAATAGGCTTTAATTGCAGGATCTTGGGGTAAAGGTTGAAGAAGTGTTTCTTTTGATGGAGGCTTAAAACTGTTAACCAGTATCAACCCACCAAGAAAAAGTAGTAATATAAGAACTGTGTTTCTAAAGAGTTTAAAATGACTTTTGTCAAAAGCTATCAAATTAAAAAGGAATTTCATGCAACACAAGGAGTATAAGCCGCTCTGTTGCACCCTGTTTGATGAAAGAAAGGATGAAAATAAAAGATGACCTTATCCTTAATTAGTATTGTTTAAAACCATGAGTAATCACAATACGGGAATTGCGGAAATTCACCTTATGTTCTCACTGTTTTTATTAGTAATTACATCACAGTAAAAATCGGGATGATAACGGACGATGTAGCGGATGAGGTATCAATTCAATCGGGAGCATCCCAATTTGGCAAAAATAAAGTCACCCAAATTATTCGCAAGTCATTCTCGCGAATAAAAAAGGAAGGGTCAATCCTGCGGTTCTTCTTCCTCTTGCTCAGACCATTGGAGAAATTGGGTGATTGGAGGAATTGGGTGATCGCCCCATTCCGCCCACCTATCCCCTTGGCGGACTGCTACCACCATTCTGCCTTGCAAATATTCCCAGATGCGCCGAATCTCGGCTTGAAATGCTTGGTGGTCAATTGCTGCAAGCTGCCTGAAAAATCTGGTCAGCAGTCAAATTCAGGTCTGGGAATAGAGGTGAGGCAATGCGATCGCTCCCTCTAAACTGACTGACTTGATATTCATCTTCAATCAACTGGTACACAGAGAAAGTTGGCTGCTTGGGATTACCGATAAACTTACGTCCACCTAACGCGGCGTAATCTGCAATCCAGTATTCAGGAATACCCATTTCTTCATAATCAGCGAGTTTTTTGTGATAATCGTCACGCCAGTTTGTGCTGACTACCTCAATGACTAAAGGAACTGATGCTGCGTCAGATACAGTTGACTCCTTTTTCCACAGAGGTTCATTGACTAAGTTAGGGCTGTTTAGTAGCAGCACATCTGGCGAGTAAGCTGATTCGCTCTTGGTCGGTTTAACAAATACTGTCTTAGGGATGAAGTAAGGAAGTTTTAAGCGTTTGTATTCCCCAACTATTTCTCCGACTAAAAATCCAATAACTTGTTCATGGTCTCCTGTAGGTGGTGGCATCTCAATAATTACTCCATCATGTAGTTCATAGCGTTGTTGCGTGTTCGCTGGAACAAGAGCAATAAATTCATCAAAAGTTACTTGTTTGGTTAAGGCTTGGGTCATTTCTTACTCCTTTTACGCCCACTAGCCATTTTTTGGTTTTGGGCGTTGCTGCGATCATATCACTTTGTCGCGTTGTCGCGTTTTTGAAGGTATTCTTTTAATGCCTCTTCTACGGCATCTGCCAATAGTAAATCGTGGGTAGTACAGTAAATTCTGAATTTTTTGGCTATTTCAGCCGAGATTAGTACTGAAATTTGATTGAAATCAGGGTTATTCCTCCGACCCATGTTTTACTTTCCATATGTATAAGTGTATCTAATTTTATCGCGACAATGCGATAACTAGTCATTCTTTATCGCAACAACACAACATTGCGACAACGCGCTATAGTAAAGACGTAATCAAAAAATGGCACGCAACAAAGGCAAAAGAAGCCAAAAAGTAGCATTTACGGTTGCAATCCATCAGGGTCTCCTTTTTCAATCTAAAAACGCTCAAAACATTGAAATATCGTGGTTTGCGATGCCTATAAGGTCGCCGCCGAGTTCCGGGTATAGCACAAGCTTTTAAAGTGGCTAAAGAAGCCGAATGGTAGGAAAAATAAAGCTTTCAGCGCTTCATCTCATTGTTGTTGTGTAACAAAAAATAGCCAAAAAGTGGCTAGGAGTGAGCTAATCTCTGGCAAAGATACAGGAGCCGGATTTGGGAAAGCAGTGTATGGCGATCGCCAAATCATCATGCCTTCTTGACTGTATATGCTGAAAAGAGCAATACACTATTGTCAACTCGCTCTCACCTTGTCCTCACCTAAGTTAGGCTATGCAAATTTATTTAGACTACAGTGCAACTACTCCCGCTCGCCCAGAAGCGATCGCAGCCATGCAAGCAGTTCTCAACCACCAGTGGGGTAATCCCTCTAGCTTGCATGAATGGGGACAACGGGCTGCAACTATTGTAGAACAAGCAAGAATGCAGGTTGCTGATTTGCTGAACTCACCCGATCCCGAAGCCATTATTTTTACTTCTGGGGGTACTGAAGCAGACAATTTGGCAATTATGGGAGTTGCTCGTTTGTACGCCCAGCCCCAACATATGATTATTTCTAGCGTCGAACATTCCGCCGTCTCTGAACCTGTAAGATTGTTAGAGTTATGGGGTTGGGAAGTCACTCGTTTGAGAGTGGATGCGAAAGGAAGAGTGAATCCTATAGATTTGAAGGAAGCGTTACAGGATAACACCGCGTTGATATCGATAATTTACGGTCAAAGTGAAGTTGGAACACTACAGCCCATAGAGGAATTAGGAAATATTGCTTCTACTAATAAAGTATTATTTCATACAGATGCAGTTCAAGTAGCAGGACGTTTACCCTTAGATGTGACAAAATTACCTGTAGATTTACTGAGTATTTCTAGTCATAAGATTTATGGACCCCAAGGTGCTGGAGCTTTGTATATCCGTCCTGGTGTGGAGTTAGTCCCTTTGTTAGGGGGAGGGGGACAAGAACGGCGCTTGCGTTCTGGTACGCAAGCAGTCCCAAATATCGCCGGATTTGGAGTAGCAGCAGAATTAAGCGCTCAAGAATTACCCACAGAAACAAACAGGTTAATGAAACTACGCGATCGCTTGTTTACTCAACTTTCTGATGTCCCTGGCTTAATCCCGACAGGCGATCGCATCAACCGCCTACCCCATCATGTCAGTTTTTGCCTAGAATACGCTGATGGAGAGAAACTCAGTGGTAAAACTCTGGTACGACAAATGAATTTAGCTGGGATTGGCATTAGTGCTGGTGCTGCCTGTCATAGTGGTAAACTCAGTCCTAGCCCCATTTTGTTAGCGATGGGGTATTCAGAAAACGCAGCTTTGGGTGCTATTCGCATGACACTAGGACGGGAGACGACTGAAGCTGATGTGGATTGGACAGCAATGGTATTTAAGCAGGTTTTAGCTGAATCGAAAGCTCAGTTTGTTCCCATGCAAAGTATAAGTTAAAATCCAAAGTCTCAGATTAAAATCGTATTATATATGAGTACACTTCCAAAAAGTCTTGAAGATGCAATTGCTCAAGCCCGTGAAGCCACCAAAGCAGCATTGGCAGATGGGTATCGGCGAATACAAGTTGAGTTGCTATTTCCAGAACTCAAACAAATGTCTGTAGCAGAGCAATACTTACCAGTTTTTGAAGAATATGGCTCTAAGCTCAAGGTTTTCTTTCCTGATGCTGGTGCTGCTGCACTAGCTGGTCGTGATTGGACTGATGTGCAGTTTAAAATTGCGGATATTGGTACTGGTAGGAAGCCTTTAGATGAGAAGATTAACTCAGAAGATGAAATTTTCTTTCTCATTGCTCCTACGGTTGTAGAAGTTGGGGAAGTAGAAAAACTGGCTCAATTGGCGAACGATCGCCCCATTATCATCCTCAATCCTCGCTTGGAAGATTTAGGCGCAGTTGGTATTGGCTACACAGCTCGACAATTGCGCGATCGCTTTATTAGTACGATTGAACACTGCTATTATCTGCGACCCGTAGATAATGAAACTGCGGTATTTCGCTGTTACCCAGGACAATGGGAAGTATGGGTGGAAACTGGCGGCGAGTATCAAAAGATAACTGAACTACCTAACAAGCCATCCAACGACGATTTAGATTTGATTTTAAACAAACCACAGTCACAATCTACATCTACAACACCAGATAGGACAGCTGGTAAAAAGCCCAATATGTTCAGAAATTTGCAACAGTTCTTACGGGCGTTGAGGAATTGAAGATAAGGGTGTGGGGGTGTAGGGGTGTAGGGGTGTG
>JAWQFQ010000065.1:0-41205 GCA_035967975.1 Scytonema sp. PMC 1070.18 | reverse complement strand
GCACTTATTGATCCCCCCTAGCCCCCCTTAAAAAGGGGGGAAATACTCTAACGGTTCCCCTTTTTAAGGTGGGGGGAGAATCCTTAAAGTCCCCCTTTTTAAGGGGGATTTAGGGGGATATTGAATATAATTGCTACTGATGAAAGGACTTTTCAAACATCCTCTTGGGTACAAATTCTTTTTGATGTTACCTTTCCCCTATTTCAATACTGCAAGGGATACGATAGTCGAGGCTCCACCAAACCCGGTTTCGCAGAAGTTACCGGGTTTCTAATTTGATTTGCCTAATGGAGGTGACAGCGATTACAATGATATCATCATGAAAATTAATTTAGCACTTTAAAAAGAAGAAAATGTAAATGTGTTTATGAGCCAAGCACAACCAAAATTAGTAACCTTTGAAGAATTTGCAGCATGGCGACCTGATTCAGGTCGTTATGAATTACATGATGGGGTAATCGTTGAGATGGCGCAACCACTGGGAGGACGTGAAAAAGTTACAGGATTCTTGGCTCGAAAACTAACTGTAGAGTTTGATAAATTAAACCTCCCCTACTTTATACCTAAAAAAGTATTAGTCAACCCATCAGAACACGAATCAGGTTATGAGCCTGATGTATTGCTGCTAAACAATAATAATCTTGTCAATGAACCGCTGTGGAAAAAAATGTCAACAGTAATCTACGGCGCATCAATTCCATTAATTGTAGAAGTTGTTTCAACCAACTGGGATGATGACTACTACATGAAACAAGGAAGATATGAGATTATGGGAATTCCCGAATACTGGGTCGTTGATTATCTCGGACTGGGAGCCAAAAAGTTTACTGGAAATCCCAAACAGCCTACTTTCTCAGTTTATCAATTAATAGACGAGGAGTATCAAGTTACACAATTTAGGGGTAATAGCCCAATCATTTCTCCTACATTCCCCCAATTGAAACTGACTCCACAACAAGTTTTTGATGCAGCTTTGTAGGTTGATGAACTGCTTTCATTAAAGTCTCCATCTTGTGGTGCAGGCGTCTCGCCCGCACACACCCGCTCGTTCACCTCTCGCCGTATTGCCATATATCCTACTAAGTACCTATGCAAAAATATTTATCTATTTTTCCTAATGACTGAAATCGCTGTAGGAGAGTACTATTGCCTATTGCCTATTGCCTCTCCTAACTAGATAATTTATTTTGCACGACTACTTACCTTAATCCCTTCTGTTTCAAAAGCTCTGAGAGCCAAGCAGCATTCTCTTGTGACAGTGGTGGTACAGGTTCTTGAGTATAGTCAATCACCAAATCATAATTTCCTTCTTCGTACAGTTCATCAATTAATATTTGTATCTCTAGTAATGGCTCCATATCACCTTTACGTAAAGGTAGGGGATAACAAGGAATCGGATTTTGTAAATTAAATGCATATAAATCAGCTTTCGGACGTTTAGACGCACGACTTACCAAAATCCTGTAGTCAGTTTGAATGTTATTTTGTATTTGCTGAATTGGCTTACCATCTCGCAGCAAATCAATTTCGACTAAATTCGTGTAACTCCCTAACACCTGTAACCGTTTTTTTCCATATGCATTTCGTCCTTCCCCTAAACGTTTATTTTTTGGAGAAAGGATTTCTATCACAGTTACGACCTCCTGCGTCGCAACATCTCGTACTTCTAAGTAAGTTTCCTTGACAGTTTCAGGTACAGTAACATCAACTGTCAAGGCTTCAATTGGTGATGATGTCAGCGCGATACCTACTTTTTGTGGTACGGGGGTTTTTTGTATATTCTGCACTGCGACATCAGCAACACCTACCAAAAGCCAATCTTCATCAGTTGTTTGGTATACACGCTTTTCAATCGCAACTTTATATTTGGGACGCAATTGAGGATTTAGCTTCCGGAAAATAGCAGCAATTAAAAGATTATGGACTTCTGACCAAAATAACGGATTCTCTAAATACGGATTCATTCCCGGAAATGGTGAAGCCATCGCACGCACCTCACGATAATTTCTTGATTACTTTTTTTATAGTAATACTGATTAAGTATAGCATTTCTTAGTCTACTGAGGTACAAATTTATCTGCGTTTATCTGCATTTATCTGCGGTTAATTCATTCTTCATGTACCTCACTAAGAGGATGTTTGAAAAGTGATTGGCTGTAATTTCAAGCACTGATTGATCCCCCCTAGCCCCCCTTAAAAAGGGGGGAAAATCTTTGAAAGTCCCCCTTTTTAAGGGGGATTTAGGGGGATGTGAAGTGTGCATGCTACTAACAAAAAGACTTTGAAAACATCCTCTAAGATAGGAATTGCTATATACTTTGCAAATACTACATCATAATTACGTTTTCTTAATTTGAGGGCGATCGCCATTAATCCAAAACTTCTACTCATTGAAGAATAAACTAGAATCAACATATAATAATTTTCCCAACGCTAAAGCTTGTTGCGGACCTATTTCTAAATCACCATTTATGACTTTATCAACAATATCAGATGAACCAAAAACTTCTACTAAATTGTCATTCGTAATATTTTGCGCTTCCATTAAATGAATCATTCGAGAACGCGGTGTAGAATGATTTAACTGATAATGCTTATCTTCAAAATCCTCAATTAGCTTTACCAGTAGCTCTAAAATTGTACTTTCTTCAGGAGTAAGATTTGGACGAGCCAGCAATTCCTCCACCACCTCTAAAAATTCCTCATTTTCAGCTTCTGTCTTAATAATTCGAGGTTGATATTTAGAAAGTAATTGATTATACATTTCTGAATTAATAGTAATAGTCATTTTTCCAGTTATCTTTGTCATATTCTGCATGAGTTAAAACATATTTAATATAGATAACTTGTTTCTCATAATTAATACTAACAATTAATCTATATTTATTACCTTTAATATTAAAGATTGTAAAGTTACTTACTACTTCGGCTAGAGGATAAGCAGTTTGAACTTCTACTAAGCTTCCCCAATTAGCCTTACTTGCAATTTTATACCAGTCATCTAGTGCTTCGTAGCAATCCCCGTGTCGTTGGCAAAATTCTCGTAACTTTTTACGGCTGATAACGTGCATTGCAATTCCTTTACACCCCACCCAAAAATATAGCAACCCCCAAAAAACCCGCAAAATCCTTCTTTTCCCCCTCCTTCGCGCTCTTAGCGTCTTTGCGGTTCATTCCTTATAAATCCACAACACCGATCGCAACATACCAATTCTTCCAACTTCTCAGTACATTAAGAACAAGTCTTCGCATATCCCAGATCGACCATGAAACGCAAATGGAAGTCGCTACTCTTAGCTTGTAGTTGGGTACTCCTCTCCATCGGAACATCAATAATAATCATCCTAACCCAACCACTCATATCACCAGCAAAAGAACCCGCAAAGACCACGACTCCCACAGGGACAATCATCCTCCCCACAGAAGAAACCACAGACTCCAAAAAACAAGACTCCGTAGAAGAACCAGCACCCACCCCTGAAGAAATCGCCCGACGAAAAAAACTCATAGAAGCAGACAAGCTTTACCTAGCAGGAGACAAAGCAGCAGCGGAGAAACTATACCGAGAAGCAAAAGAACCGTTTGCAAACGTATCCGATCCACAGGAACGCAAGGAAGCAATCATTGACCCCGCCCAACTTTCCCCAGCCGCAAGAGTATACTGGCGAGAAGCCAAAGCAGGGATAACCAGTAATTTACAGACAAGAACTCTCGTACCCCTAGAACTTCTGGTCGAACAGTATCCGGAATTTATCCCCGGTCAGATTCAGTATGCTGAAGTCCTGAAAAAGTACGACCAACAGAAAAAAGCGTTGGATGTCCTGGAACGTGCAGCTACACTATACCCCAATCAACCTGATTTAATTAAAGCAAAAATCGCAACAATGGCTGAGTCCAAAAAATGGATGGAAGCTTCTCTGGCGGCACGTCAATTTGCTATTCTTAACCCTAATGATCCCCTTGCGCCTGAGTTTACAAAATTGGCTGAAGACCATCTCAAGCGTTACAAATCCCATGTCCGTTCCAAAATTCGCGGAAATGCGATCGCCAACATTATCACTGGTGCTTTAGGTTACGCAGTCACAGGCAGTCTTCTCGGTCCCTTCACCGCCCTAGACTCCTCCATTTTACTATTACGGGGTGAAGAAGCTGTAGGCGAGTCAGTTGCAAAGCGGGCGAAAAAGCAACTAGATTTAGTCAAAGATGAAGCTGTGGTTGGATACGTCAATGAAATTGGACAGAAACTTGTCAAAGTTGCAGGACGTGACGAGTTTAAATACGAATTTTTCGTAATTCCAGAAGAAAGCCTCAACGCCTTTGCACTACCAGGAGGTAAAATCTTTATTCATGCAGGTGCGATCGCCAAAACCAACTCAGAAGCAGAAATAGCTGGGTTAATCGGTCACGAACTATCCCACGCCGTCTTATCCCACGGTTTTCAATTAGTCACCCAAGGTAACCTCATTGGTAACATAACCCAGTATATTCCCTACGGCGGAACCATCGGTCAACTTTTCGCATTTAGCTACAGCCGTGACATGGAACGCCAAGCTGATACCTTAGGGACACGCTTAATTGTTGCATCAGGATACGCTGCTGATGGCTTGCGTAACCTCATGGTAACACTGGATAAAGAACAGAAATATGCTCCTCCCCGTTGGTTATCATCCCACCCTGGCGGTGATGAACGAGTGCGGTACTTAGAAGAGATGATTTCGCGAAATAACTACAACCGCTACGCTTACGAAGGAGTAGAGCATCATCTAGAAATTCAGGGTAAGGCAAAAGAGATTATCAAAAAGAAAAAAGAAGAAGTCGATAAAAAAAGACGCCGTAGATGAATCAAAAACGCGACACTTTTCGTCACTGGAATTATAAACTCCCTACTCTTATCCAGTGTTCATTTAAATTATGCTATCACAACCTCTCAAGTATTTGCTTTTAAGTGGTCTTGGTTTATCTATGTTCCTAGGTAATGCATCAGCATTTGCTCAAGTTCGCTCCAACGGTGGCGATGTTGTTGTACCAACAGAACCAGCAACAGGGACATCACGATCCTCCACAACAACCACCACTACCACAGGAACAGGGACTTCCAGAAGCACCTCAACAACAAGCACCTCAACAACCATTGATAAAGGAACGCGCTTCAGTTGTCAGATGTACAACGGTGAGTATACCGTTATGTACCAGCCAGAAAGCGAACCCGGTAGATACTTCCCTTGGGCTACTCCCAGAACTTTAGGTGGTGGCTGGGATGCACAACAACGCTGCGTAGCCATTGCCAATCGTTTAGAATCATATCGTCCAGATGGGTTATTGGAACTTCGCACATCAAAAGAAAATGGATATGACACCCTTTGTGCAACAACAGAAGTAAACCCAGGTTGTCGAATTGTATTAACCGTACCCCCAGAAAAAGATCCATATGTAGTCCGCAACAGCGTGTTCCAAAACCTAGTTGCTGCTGACAGTGGAGAGCAAACTATTGGTGTCAACACCTATACAAGTCGTGGTAACAACGATTTGTATAACCTAGGAAGAACACTTCTTGGCGGTAACAAAAAACCCGCTGCTTCATCAAAAGCCCCCATCAATCTCAAACCTTTCTTAGATCGAGCTGATGGTGGTACAGGACGCGGACTTCGTAACGGAACAGCACTTAATCCTCAACCATCCAAATCTCAAAGTGGCTACCGCTTGAATCCAAACAAGTTTCGTTAATTTTAAAAATTGTGACTACCCAAAAACCCGGTATCTCAAAGATACCGGGTTTCTTAATGTTGCTTAACACCAACTGTATTGGTTTTTAACCTTGGTGAAAGATATGAGGTTTCTCACTTTTTACGATGAATTCAGGATTGTACTAAAGTTTCAGAACAAATATGAATAATGAGTACAAAGATGTTAGCGATCGCGCAGCGGTGGCTTCCGCATCACAAATGATGTTTTCTATCAAAGACATAGGCGTGAAAAAGATGTAAGGGCGAACGGCTGGAGCGCTCCTACCAACGCTTTCAGGACACGCATATTCAATTTCCACCAGATGTCTCAAGGTTTTTGACATTTTATCATTCTCTAGATAGATTGACAAATGCATCATGACCTTCACTTGTCACAAATGACAAGGAGCTAAACACATATTCAATTATGCTTCTTAAAGCCATTTCGTACTAGAATCTTAAAGTACCGCCTTATACCAATTCTCTAAAATTTCGCTACACATGAAATATCTTGTCATGGCGAATTTCTGCACTACTTGGGAAGGCTCCGCCAACGCCCCTACCTACCCAAGATATATGTTGTCCTCTTTTGGAAAATTGGTATTACTTTCACAGGTTCCTGTGATATTATTTACCCATTCCCTATGGGTCTACTGTCCATAAGCTTATCTACTGAATTCTAGAAAGATAATATCGTTCTAATATGGAGGGGTAAAAACATGTCTTTGCAGGTAAAAAGTGCTTTGGAAATAAGAAATCGCCTCAAAGAAGCTATTAAAGGTACGTATTTAGAAGGGTTTATAAGGCAGCTATATGCTCCTTTTAAACATCAGAAAAATACTAAATTTAGTATCAATTCAGAAGATAATAATTTGACAATTAAAATTTTACACAGAATTTTAAATGAAAAATCTAACTGTATTGATATCGGACCCCACAACTAAAAATCTCTTATTTCCCTGCCAAATAGATTGCAACTTTATGTCATAAAAATTGCTCTTTGGTGCAAACTTTTGGGCTTGACACTATTAACCTCATCTGCATGCTCAATAACTACTTACCACGCAGAGTATGTAAGACAAATTTAGACGAAAATCCTGCTTATATGGGCTATCCAGCCAATTTTCATATATTTTATATACCTTTTTTAAGTGTCTTATATTTGATTTCTTGTGGTAGGGGCGTCCTCGCCCGTGAACGAGGGGAGGCGGGCGAGACGCCCGCACCACAAGAGGAAGAGGTCGAATTGATTTCTTGGAAGTCCTTAACTATGCGCTGATTTAAATTTATTTGATGTTTTAACCTTTTCCTAGTTCCTCCTTAATCTTACTGAGCTAGCGTAAAAATACTGAATACAAACTAATACCAATAACAGGTAACACCCCGTTTTCTGAAAACCTTAGAGGCTGGCAGTTGTTGCCGATTCACACTTTTTCACGAAAGTGACGGGTGACACTGCCGAGAGTGTGTTGTTATAGTCCTAACTGCAGCCTAGTCGTTGCAGTTTATGCTTCGTTGAGTTGAAATAAAATGTCGTTCACCCTTCAGTTACTACAAGCCTCCGATTTTGAAGTCGGTATCCCCGCTTTAGATGATGCTGTACGCTTTTCAGCAGTTCTAAACCGCCTCAGAACCGATCCGTCTTTACTCGATAACGTCCATGCCAATACCTTAACGTTATCTTCTGGAACTATATTCCGGGTGCTTTCCTGAGTGCTTTTAGCGACCTTAGCCCCAATGGAGTTGAGGGTCTGGGTACAGCTACAGCAACAAACGTCATCATTGAACGGGATGACATTGGTATTCCTAATGCTTTTGGTATTCAAGCCTCTGTGCTGGAATACCATGAGTTTGACTTAGGTGTGACGCAAGTCCGCGATATCATCCGTACTAGTGGTGGTGGCGGTCTTGATTATAACGACATAGTCTTCAAGGTGAGCTTTACTTAGAAAGGGAAGTGGTTAATGGCTAATGGTTAATGGCTAATGGCTAGCAATTAGCAGTTAGCAATTAGCAGTTAGCAATTAGCAGTTAGCAATTAGCCATTAACCACTTCCAATCACAGTTACGAGTGAACTAAGATATGCAAACGACAGTCAACAGCCAACTAACTCCATATTCAGTAACAGGAACTTTAGGATTTGAAGAACTGGCGATCGCACTAATTGCCAATCAATTTAATCCAACAACATTACAATTAGACTTTCTAAAAATGAGCGGGATACTTCCCACAGATTGGGAAATACAAAAACAACCCGTAATGACAGCTAGTGTGTCACAACTCGTTTTTAAAAATGGAGTTAGTCTTGTTGCTCAAGCCCGTACCATCACATTTGCCCAAGCAATTAATGCAACAAATCAAAACCCACTTTTAATACCAGCCTTAGTACGTCAATTTGTTGAAAAGCTACCCAATGCTGACTATCAAGGTATTAGTATTAACCCCAAAATTTTAATTGCTTTTCCTAACGACCCAGGTGCAGCAGGTAAATTTATGACCCAGAAGTTACTGTCACCCGGACCTTGGATAAATTTGGGTGTTGCGCCTGTACAAACATCAATGAATTTTTTCTATCAATTGGATCGGTGTAAACTGCTCATCAATTTAAATGAAGCACAAGTTCAACAACCGGACAAATCACCATTGTCAGCCTTGTGGTTCTCCGGTAACTTTAACTATGAAGTTGGTAATTATGCAGTTGCAGAAAGACTCCAACAATTAGCACAGATGACAGAAAATTGGTCAGCAGATTTAGAAACCTTCCGAGACATAGTTATTAACAAGTTTTTGGGACAACAAGATAGCGTTTTTTAATGTAGGAGGGGTGTAGGGGTGTAGGGGTGTAGGTGAAAAATTTTTGAGTGTCATAAACTCATGCTTCTTGTTCTCCCAAAAATCCAAAAAACCCTTACACCCTTACACCCTTACGCCCCCACCCCCGTATACCGTTATTAGGAAGCATCACATGGTAACAAACAACCCAGTCCGTTTTTCAACCTTCAATGCTTCGCTGAACCGTAGCAGCTTTGGAGAACTGGTTACAGACCTTTCCACTCCTGATAATGCTCAAGCTAAAGCTGTTGCAGAAATCATCCAGCGCAACAACCCTGATGTGCTGCTGATTAATGAGTTTGATTACTACGAACCAGATCCACTGTTACCCGTAAAACTTCTTCAAGAAAATTATCTTTCTGTTAGTCAAAACGGTGCGAGTACAGTAGAGTACCCCTATGTCTACATAGCACCCTCAAACACTGGTATCCCCACTGGCTACGACTTGAACAATAACGGAGAAGCTGTGACAACTCCTGGGACACGGGGATATGGCGACGATACTTTTGGTTTCGGTGAATTCCCTGGTCAATACGGGATGGTAGTGTTATCAAAATATCCAATTGACTACGATAATGTACGTACTTTCCAAACATTCTTATGGAAAGATATACCAGGGTCACTCCTACCCACCATTTCCCTTCCTGATTCCAATCAACCTTGGTACTCAGAAGAAGAACAAAACATCCTGCGCCTCTCCTCTAAGAGTCATTGGGATGTTCCCATTGTAATAGATGGACAAACCGTTCACGTTTTAGCTAGTCATCCTACACCCCCCGTCTTTGATGGTGCGGAAGACCGTAACGGTAAGCGCAACTACGATGAGATTCGTTTTTGGGCTGATTACATTACCCCCGGTCAAGGTGGCTACATCTATGATGATCAGGGTAACAAAGGTGGTCTTGCGCCTGGGGCGAGTTTTGTCATCATGGGAGACCAAAACGCTGACCCCCTTGATGGTGATAGTTATAACAATGCCATCCGTCTACTGCTGCAAAATCCCTACATCAATACTAATTTTATCCCTGCAAGTCCTGGTGCTGAACAGCAAGCAATACAGCAGGGTGGAGTGAATCTTCTTCATAAAGGCAACCCTGCTTTTGATACTGCGGATTTTGCGGATTCTCTGACGTCTTCTGGTAATTTACGGTCGGATTATGTACTACCTTCCAGCAACCAGCAGATCCTAGATTCAAGTGTCTTTTGGCCCTTAGAATCTAACCCATTGTTTGACCTAGTCGGTCTTTATAACCCCAATGTTCCTCCGACTGGTTTCCCCAGTTCCGACCATCGTTTGGTATGGTCAGATGTGTTAGTGGGACCTGGAGAACCGGGGAAAACGGTTGTTGATACAAGCTTTTTGGGACAAAAGATAATTCCTACAGGTTACATCCCCTCTGGTGATGCTGGAAAGATAGATGGAAAAGATGTTGCAGTTGGTGGATTGTCAGGTATAACCTACGATGCTGATAACAACCGCTACTATGCTATCTCCGATGACCGTTCCCAAATTGGTCCCGCCCGCTTCTACACCTTGACAATAGACCAATTAACCTCACCCTATCCAGAAGTCAAATTCACAAATGTTACGACTATCAAGGATGAGAATGGTGACCTTTATGCAGAAAACAGTCTAGATCCGGAAGACATCGCCTTAACTCGTAGATACACTGCTTTTATCTCTTCAGAGGGAGAAGTAAACCCAAGTGCAGGTCGAGTTTCAAATCCCTTCGTGAATGAATATTCAATAGAGACAGGGGAGTTAGTTAAATCTCTACCCATACCTAAAAAATTCCTTCCAGTGGTAGAAGACACTAATCAGAACGGCATTGTAGATACAGGTGATACTCAAGTATCAGGTGTTCGCAATAATTTAGCCTTTGAAAGCTTGACGATTACACCCGACCAAACATTCCTCTACACAGCCACTGAAAATGCCTTGTTCCAAGATGGTCCAGTCACATCTGTGACCAGTGGTAGTCCTTCTCGCATCCTACAATACAACTTAGTTTCAGGAGAACCAGAGAAAGAATACCTCTACAACGTAGACCCAGTTGCGGAACCACCCAATCCTGAAACAGCCTTTAATACTAATGGATTAGTAGATCTACTGGCGATCGACAATCGGGGGACTTTACTTGCTTTAGAACGTTCTTTCTCCACAGGTGCTCCTGGTACAGGCAACACTATTAAGATTTATGAAGTTAGCTTACAAGGCGCAACTGACATCAAGTACTACGATTCCCTCAGCAAGTTAAGCACTGAAGAACTAGCAGCCATCCAACCAACACAGAAGCGACTCGTATTAAATCTCAACTCTTTAGACTTACCCTCTGGTACAGACAACATTGAAGGTCTGGAGTTTGGACCCAAACTTCCCGACGGTAGTCAATCTATTGTCCTAGTCAGTGACAATAATTTTAGTGAAACCCAATTCACTCAAATCCTCACTCTCGGTGCAGACTTAGTTCCTACAGCCGCACCCACTGTCGAAACCCGTCCCAGTCTGTTAGATGACCCGGAAGCACCACGCGACCAACGGGCTGATGCAGATGACCCTGCTATCTACGTAAATTCCGAAAATCCAGAGCAAAGCATCATACTAACAACAGTCAAAAATGCAGGTTTGCGGGTTTACGACTTGGGCGGCAATCTCCTACAAGAAGTCAACCCTGGTGGTATCCGATATAACAATATTGACCTCCAGTATGGCTTTAACCTAGGTGGTCATCCCATAGATATTGCTGTAGCGACAGACCGCAATAACGATAAACTAGCCGTCTTTAAAATCAACCCCCATCCCAACGCGTCCGGCGAATACTTAGAAAATATTACCGAGACAAGTATTAGTACTTTGTTCCAAGGACAACCCTTTGAACCTCCTTATTCACCATCGGAACGGAGCGCCTACGGGCTTACCTTGTACCGCAGTCCTGAAACCCACGAATCCTACGTTTTCGTCAATCGTAGAGAAACCGGAGACGTTCTCCAACTCGAACTTGTTGACACAGGTAACGGTACAATTGGATTCGAGCCAGTACGTTATTTTACCGTACCAACTGTCGCCGGACGCGACCCCCAATTAGAAGGTATGGTGGTAGACCAAGAGTTAGGCTACCTTTACATCGGACAAGAAGACGTTGGTATATGGAAATACCAAGCGGAACCAAACAGCCCCACCTATGGCGACTTAATAGATGTAGTGAAAGACCTAGGCGGTAGCAACTTAATAGATGATGTTGAAGGGCTCACCATCTACTACAGTAAGGATGGCACAGGTTACCTCCTAGCATCCAGTCAAGGGGATAACACCTTCGCCGTGTACACTCGTGAAGGAGATAACGACTTTATCGGTAGATTTGCTGTAGGTGCTAGTGGCGCAATTGACAGCGTTCAAGAATCTGACGGAGCAGACGTTATCAACGTACCACTTGGTCCCAACTTCCCCTACGGCTTATTTGTCACCCAAGATGGTTTCAATGAACCCGCAGTTCTTGCAGAAGACGATGGCGAACTCGAAAACATCAGCACCAACTTTAAACTGGTACCTTGGGAAAACATTGCCTTCACCTTCTCCACTCCTTTAGGAATTGACACCACAAGCTACGATCCCCGCAATCCACAAAACCTACTTGATGAACTCGTTCCCAATCTAGCAAGCCCAGCCAATACATTGACTTCTGTCACTGTCTAAAAAACTCAGTAGTTTGTAGGGTGTGCCACAAACCCGTCAGAAACCCAGTATCTCCAAGATACCGGGTTTCTAATTTTCCCTTAACCGACAAATCGCATCTGCGTTTATCTGCGTAGCCTGCGGCAAGGCTGACGCCAACATCTGCGGTTTTTTTACTTAAAAACCACTATAGAAACCGAGTTTCTAGGATGCTCGAGTTTTGACGTCTGAGACAGACGTACCAAAAGAAAGAAACTTTTAGATAATTTTTTAGCCCTCTCCACAGAGCAGAGAAGGGGTGAACTACCTACATTTCCCTTGCGGGTAAATGTTGACTTCGAGCTTCATAGACCGTTGCCTCCTACTTAAAAAGTATTTGGTCTTACACAGGCTCCACTCGCGGTACCGGGGTTCCCTCCGGCAGTGACTCCAAACTTGTTGGACGTATGCTCTAATTTTAACCCAGAAAATGGCAATTCCTCAAGCACCCCACTTACTCGCCAACCGACGGTTGACATTGGTCGGGGATGCTTTCGTCATTGCCCCAAAATTCATCTCATCACTCCCCTTTGGGTGATTGAGAGGCTTATGCTTGGTTTAAGCTAAAAGAATATATACTTTGCACGGTAATAAATTAAGCTTTTGATTTAGCTAGAATTTACTCGCTATCAGTTCAAGGCTCTTAGCTGATAGCTGATAGCTGACCGCTCAAAGTATAGAGCTTCCTTAATAAGCGTCCTGTAACTCGTAGAAGTCAGGAGAAACGTAATCCTTACGTAGGGGCCAACCTACCCAATCTTCTGGCATTAAAATCCGCTTGAGATTCGGGTGTCCTTCATAAAAGATACCAAGCATATCATAGGACTCCCGTTCCTGCCAGTCTGCTGTTTTCCAAATCCAGTAAACTGAGGGGACGCAGGGATTTTCCCTTGGTAGAAACACCTTTAGGCGCACTTCTTCAGGACGGTCAGCATTATCACCAACTTTAATCAAATGATACATACTCACCAATTGTTCCCCAGGTCCTAAGTCGATCCCACCTTGGCACTGAAGATAATTAAATCCGTAGGCGTACAACGCCGTACACAGTGGTAGGAGAAAATCTGCCTCAACTTTAATAATCTCTACACCATTATGATCTGGTTCTAAAGACTCATGGGCAAAGTCATTGTCTGCCAACCACTGAGAAACTTTACCCGCTTTTACCAGTGACTCTTCACCAGCTGGTACTGGTTTTGATTCATCAGCCACGGTTGGTTTCCTCCTTCTTCGCTTTTTCTGTTAGAAGAGCAGGTGGAACAGGTACACCCATTGCTTCCGTCAATTCCTTCGGTGGTGTGACGCGAGTGCCTGACTGCAAGTACTGACCTGTGTGGATTTGCTCAGTAGGCTTCATCTTGTGAGCAGTACTGTAGTAGCGGTGGGTTTGCTTAGTGCGACTCCGCTCTTGCATCGAATCATCAGCTATTTTTTTACGTAGCTTGATAATCGCGTCAATAATTGCTTCTGGACGAGGAGGACAACCAGGTAAGTAAACATCCACAGGAATGAGTTTATCAACTCCACGCACTGCTGAGGGGGAATCCACGCTGAACATACCGCCAGTAATGGTGCAAGCACCCATAGCAATCACATACTTTGGTTCTGGCATTTGTTCATATAGACGCACCAATTGAGGTGCCATCTTCATGGTAATTGTACCAGCGGTAATAATGAGGTCAGCTTGACGGGGACTGGAACGAGGAATAAGACCAAAGCGGTCAAAGTCAAATCGGGAACCAATCAATGCCGCAAACTCAATAAAGCAGCAAGCGGTGCCAAACAGCAGGGGCCATAAGCTAGAAAGCCGCGCCCAGTTGTATAGGTCATCAACAGTAGTGAGGATGACGTTTTCAGACAAGTCTTGGGTTACTGTAGGACGCTCAATTGGATTGAGGATGCGCTCTTTTTGTTGCTCTAAACCTTTTGCATCTAAGACCATTCCAAAGCTCCTTTACGCCATGCGTATACTAGGGCAACTACAAGAATTGCTATAAAAATCAGGGCTTCAACAAATGCCAGTAGCCCAAGAGTGTGGAAAGCAACCGCCCAAGGATACAGGAACACGGTCTCCACATCGAAAATGACAAAGACTAGCGCAAACATGTAGTAGCGTATGTTGAACTGAATCCAAGCCCCGCCAATGGGTTCCATGCCGGATTCATAAGTAGTGCGTCGTTCTGGATCGCGCCCGCTGGGTCGCAGGAGCTTGGACGCTGATAGAGCTAAGGCAGGCACTAGGCTACAGATGATTAGGAAGCCTAGAAGGTACTCGTAACCGCTAAGAACAAACACAATTAATATCTACCGCTTTTGGTGCATAACTCTGTTACCTTCTTTTACATTATATCGATTTGTTTTTTTCGATCCTGAAAAATCGCGCTTTCGATGATTTGATTCCTTTTTGCCTAAATATAGAAAACCCTAACATTTATGTCATAATTTTTAACGTATGTTTAAGAATTGCTTCTCACTGAAGCCATGCGCCATGAGTGAACAAGCTGTTGCCAATACTGCGTTAGATCGATACGAATGCCGCGCTTGCGGTTACGTATATGAACCAAACAAGGGTGATAATAAGCATGACGTTGCTCCTGGGACACCTTTTGCAGAACTACCTGTGAATTGGCGGTGTCCGGTTTGCGGTGTTCAAAAAAGTGCTTTTAGTAACATTGGACCTGTAGGTAAGGCGTCTGGCTTTACAGAAAATCTGAACTATGGTTTTGGCGTCAATAAACTGACGCCAGGACAGAAAAATATCCTGATTTTTGGCGCTTTAGCTCTTGCCTTCTTATTTTTTATGAGTCTCTATGGCTTAAAATGAGAATTTTTCAATAGGGCGTCGAGTGTCGGGTGTAGGGGCGAACGGTTGTTCGCCCTGACTGCTTAGGGTATAAAGGAATATTTTAAAATTCATTTACGCAAATGGCACATCCAACGTGGGAGGATTATAAGAGAGTCCCACGGACAGCAATTGCAACTCTTTGTTAGGTCATTTTCCCCTACACCCTACACCCCACACCCCTGATTAAAAACTGACAGATAGATACACAATGTTTTCAAACGTAAAAATTTTGCAACGAATATTTTCGCTATTCCTGGTCATCCTTCTATGTGTAGGTTGTAGTAATGTCCCCTCGACAACCTACAATCCTTGGGAAGTCATTTCTATTCCAACAGATGCAAAACTACTGGATATTGCCTTTACTGATAACCCCCAGCACGGTTTCTTAGTGGGAAGTAATGCTACTCTTTTGGAAACTAACGATGGTGGTTTGACCTGGCAACCTCTAGAATTGCAATTGGAAGACCAAAGATATCGTTTTAACACTGTCAGCTTCTCTGGTCAAGAAGGATGGATAGCTGGGGAACCCTACTTACTGTTGCATACCACCGATGAAGGTCGCTCTTGGTCGCGCATTCCCTTGAGTGAAAAGCTACCAGGTAGTCCTATGAGCATTGTAGCGCTGGGACAGAACACAGCGGAGATGGCTACAAATGTAGGAGCAATTTATAAAACAACTGATGGTGGTCTAAATTGGAAAGCGCAAGTCGAAGAAGCTGTTGGTGTGGTTCGTAACATGAAACGTTCCCCTGATGGTAAGTATGTTGCTGTTTCCGCTAAGGGTAATTTTTATTCGACTTGGGAACCTGGTCAAAACGCTTGGGTACCTCATAATAGAAATAGTTCCCGACGTGTAGAAAATATGGGCTTCACCGAAGATGGGCAAATGTGGATGCTAGCACGAGGTGGTCAGATACAGTTTACCGATCCAGCGAACCCTGAAGAGTGGCAAGATAATCAGTACCCAGAATTGTCCACAAGTTGGGGCTTGCTTGATTTAGCATACCGTACACCTAATGAATTTTGGATAGGTGGCGGTAGTGGTAATTTGTTACGTAGTCCTGATGGTGGGAAAACTTGGGAAAAAGACCGTGACGTTGAAGACGTTCCCGCTAATTTTTTCAAAATCGTTTTCTTCGGTCCAGAGAAAGGTTTTGTAATGAGCGATCGCGGTGTCTTGCTGAGATACAATCCCAGCATTGCATCTGAATCCGAGTCACAACCTGCTTAGGTATTCATCCCTAATTCTGAGAAAGACGTTACGAGGTGTAACTCTTTCTTAACTTTGTAGGATAATGATATCAATAACAATCTTTGTGAAGGTAGGGATATAAATATGTCTGGCAGCACTGGAGAACGTCCATTTTCGGATATTATTACTAGCGTTCGTTACTGGGTAATCCACAGCATCACCATTCCTGCACTGTTTGTTGCAGGTTGGTTATTTGTCAGCACTGGCTTAGCGTATGATGTATTTGGTACACCTCGCCCTAATGAATACTACACCCAAGTAAGGCAGGAACAGCCAATTGTAAATAACCGTTTTCAAGCAAAACAACAAGTAGAGCAGTTTATCAATACAAAGTAGTTTGAAATCATGACTAGTGGCAATAACATTAATCAACCAGTTTCTTATCCGATTTTCACAGTTAGATGGCTTGCAGTTCACACCTTAGGTGTACCGACCGTGTTCTTTTTAGGTGCAATTGCAGCAATGCAGTTCATTCAACGCTAGGAGAAGGTCATGGAAAGAAATACGAATCCCAATAATCAGCCGGTAGAACTTAACCGAACTTCTTTATACCTAGGGCTATTACTTGTTTTTGTTCTAGGAATTCTCTTCTCCAGTTATTTCTTTAACTAACTGGAAATATGGGGCTAATGGCTAATGGCTAATGGCTAATGGCTCGGATTGATTGTTTTGTTTTCTCGCTGATCTCGTTAACTTTTGTATTGACGGAGGAAAAAGCAGTGTCTGGAAGCGGTAGAATTCCCTTATGGATTGTCGCCACAATCGCTGGATTGGGCGTAATTACTGTCGTAGGTATTTTCTTTTACGGAGCCTACGCTGGTCTTGGTTCTTCTATCTAAATTTGATTGCTGATTGCTAATGGCTAATGGCTGATTGCTAATGGAAAAAAGATTGGTGATTAGCTGGTTAGTACCTGCGAGAAATCAATAATTTGAAATCAGCAAGTAAAAACCGCCCATTTTTTACGATGGACGGTTTTTACTTTTTGTTAGTTGATAGTGGATAGTTGTTAGTTGCTAATTAAGAATTATTAATTATTAAAAATCTACTAACTACTAACCACTAACTACTATCCAACTTTATTAACCAATATCATCACGTTCAATGTACAACAACATAAACGCGAATGTAACTGATGATAAAACTAGACCAGTGAGAGGAACGAGGATGGAAGATAGATATGAAGCTGCGTACATAGATATTCCTGTTCGATTCAATGACAATTCAATTAGGAGCTTACTGCAAATCTCACCCCAATTTTTTAAAATCTAAAGATTTTTAACAAATGTTGTTAGTGGATAGTGGATAGTACTTAGTTGTCACCCACTATCCACTATCCACTATCCACTATCTACTAACGACTATCCTCTTTAAATCCATAGTTCATCCGGCTGTAAACTTGGTAGGTTTGGAGGAACGACAGTTCGTTGAACAGAGACTTTGTCGCTTTCTTGTTGGGTAGATGTGTCTAATGCGATCGCTTCTACACGAATTTCCAAACACCCAAAAGGAACATTAATGTGAATGACTTCTTCCAAAACTCCGGAAGAGTTAGGTAAGAAATCTGTCAATAGTTGAGGTTCACTAACTAATGAACGGGTTTGACAATCCTCAACCCATAATTTTACAGCAAGCTGGGGACGTGGTTTAGTTAGCTGCACACGCACCCGCATCAATTTTCCTGAAACTAATTCGCCTGATGGTAGAAACAGTCGTGGAATTGGTAAACTTTCTGTAATTTCCTCAGGGTCTCGTATATTAATATATACATCATAATCTAATTCTTCTTTCTCTTGAGAGGCGAGGTTCGTAATGATATTGACAGGTTCATCAAGGACATCATCCACAACAATTTCTTGTGCTAACCAAGTCGATAATTTTTTACGGTAGGGAGATACTGAAGACATGGGAGACAACAGGGATGAAGAAGAAGGTTGCATTTCTTTGTCTTCCTCTACTCCCTCTATTCCCTCTACTTCCTCTACTTCCTCTACTTCCTCTACTTCCTCTACTTCCTCTACTTCCTCTGCTTCGCTAGCTTTGTCTATTCCCTCTGCTTGATTTTGTAAAAGGGGAGTTTGTTCTGCAGATATTGGCTCTTGATTTAAGACAATCTCAGTATAGTCATCTTGTGGTGGCAAGTTAATAGGTTCTGGGAAGGAATATCCTTGGCTCTGCATCCACTTCCGGATGAGGGGAGAGGTATAGGGGTCACCTGAAACAATTAATTCAGATTTTGGAGGAATAACTAATTCGGTATACGAGGGTGTTGTTATTAAAGTATCTTTTGCTACTATTTGATTGGCTTCCTCTTGAAGGGATTCCGCTTGCAACATTATATTTTGTGAAATTTCCTCAGGATTACCTTGTTGTGATTCTACTGATAAATATGTATCTTCTGCGCTCACAAGAGTTTCTGCTTCTTGAGGGGTTTTTGCTATCTCCTGAAGTTGAGAGTCCGCAGGCTTGGGAAATTGCGGTAACTCAAGCCTATGGTTGGTGGTAGCGACTTCTCTGTGTTCTGGTAAAAATTTTATTCGTCTTAAGTATGGGAAAGTTGTCTCCCTTGTGACTACCCGACTGACATTAGCTGGAGAAATTCTTGGTAATTGTGGTCCTGTTGGACGAAGTAAAGTTTTGTGAATTTGGGGTGGTAAAGGTTTTTTAGCAGATGGAGATCCGGTTACAGACTTCGTTATCTTTCGCGTTTTAACCAGATTGAAAAATTCCAAACCTATAGAAGTCGATGGTTTTTCTGCTTTCACAATAGCAGATGATTCAGGTGGTTCTTGCGTATTTTTGTCTTTATCTAACGTATCTTTTTTCGTAGACGTTCTACTCGTCAGCAATTCTCTCACATTTGCCGTAATTGTAAAAGGCTGTTGAGCTAAAAGTATGGTGTCGCCATCAACTGTGACCGTACCATATAAACTGAGATATCCTAAAATCAGTTTAGACGTACAATCAGCAGGAATTTCTATAGAGCATCTAATCTCAAACGGTATTAACCTTTCTGGTAGAGATTGGCGTACCCTTCTGATTAATTCTGCACTCTCAGGCGATCGCAGTTCGATTCGTAGTTCTCCACTATATATTTTTTCATAGTATAATTCTTCTTGAGCTTCCAAATCTGAAGTCTCTTTTAAACCCACTCGTCCACTGAGAGTCAAAGTTTGTCCCCAACGAGCAATGTGAATTTCCTCATCCAGTTTCAATGCTAGAGGCGGTTCTACAGTAGTGCCAAGAGAATCTGTTGGCGTTTCTTCATCCTCAAACACTGATTCCGAGGAAGGTAAAGCTAATTCTATTAAGTTTTGTAAAATTTGCTCTGCTGTTTCGCCTTGAATCCAAACCAGGTTGACTGGTTGCTCAATAATTGCGTCTTCTTTTGCTCTTGCAAGTTCAGCGTTTTGAGAGGTGGTGTTAGAATCCTCCCCATCTTTAATTTTAGGTAGGACCTGCAATTGAACACTTCGTTGCCATGATGTACCAAGAAGGTCTGACATCAAGTCACCGGAACAACGCAACTCCCACAGCCCAGGCTTAAGGTAAGTAAAAGGAATAACCGCTACCAAGCCTTCAGAGTTTGTGCGGCGCGTTCGTCTTTGAACGCGTCGTTTTGGTGGAATTTCCAGAGTTGAGATATGAGTAACCCTCACGTCTACATCAGTATTTGTACGGCTAAAGCGAGCCACAACTCTATACCGTCCTTCTACGATGTCCTCATTTGATGATTCCAAAGGACGCCAAGAGCGATCGCCCTGTTTCTGTATCAGAAATTGCCAGTTTTCCATGTGAATGATGCTCAGACCAAAGAGCTGCTCTCGTATTACGAGCATTATATTGCTTGCCAGTTTAACTCAAGTTATTGACTAAAATAGTTGCTTGTTATATTACATTGAAAGAATTTTAGTTCTCTTGCCTTCTGTCACCTCACCCAAGTACAGGAAACGAATTTCAATGCGTCGCCGCGTGGAATCTCTGTTGCGATCGCTCCACGAAGAAACAAACTCGCTTTTTGGTAATATTTCAGTTGTGACTCAGAATAAGCGTAAGCAACCTCCGAATTAAATTCGGAGGCTAATACAACATAATTGTAGATTTTTAAGGTTTGATAAAGGTATCTGGATCTTCTCCTAACTCCCTCAATCGTGCTGCTAGCCGTTCGGCTCGTTGTCGCTCCTGTTGAGCTCGTTGCTGTTCTTGTTCAGCTATTTCTTCTGGTAACAAAATTAAGTTCTTTTGTCGGTCAAACAACCGCAACCAGTGACAAGTGCCTTTTTAACTTAGTGATATGACGGACACTGCCTTCTGAAAGAGACGATAAACTAATCACAAAAACTCTATCTTTAATCAAGAAGAAACCCGGTTTCTTTAAGAAACCGGGTTTCTAAGTTGGCACTAAACTAAAACATAAAATTTTAGAGGTAAAACTTGTCCCTTCACCCGGTCACCCTATTTCAAACGGCGTAGCAATTGTGGTAATAGGTTAATATTTGCTGTACCCGTTGTCGGCTTTCGCTGGTCGTATTTGGAGTGTAGTCAATCCACAAACCTGCTATTTGGCTCTGATTGTAATCAAATTGGTGGGATGTTTGAGGAATAAGACTCACTTCCACCCCTTCCACTTGACGTAAGTGCGCTGCTATCTCTCGATAAACTGCTAAAGGTAAACCAGCAAATTCAATTTTTTCTCTTGTCTCCATCATTAACTTGTTCTATCTGAAACGTTGTTTTGAGTTGGCGCTGCTACACTTACAGGACTTCCAACAGCTGCTGTGGGAGACTGCGTGCTGTTAGCTGGCGCTTCCCCTACCATTTTGGCAACTTCCATACCATATTGTTCCAAAATTACGATAGGTTCAGAGCCTTCATTCATTTCAATTCGTTTTACCAACACTCCATTCGCCAGCCTTTGTCCTGCTTGCACGTACCTGCTTGTTGGCTCATTTGGTACTTTAATAATTGCTTGGGGTTCTCTACCAATGAGAACGATTCCAGAAACATAAACTGCTCTGGCTAACTCTGGTTGTGGAGGTGGTGGTACTACAGGTGTGAATCCTGGGTTAGCTACAACTTGAGGTAATACCTTAGGTAGGACGGGAATTGAGGCGCGTTTGGGAGTATTTTTTATTGGTTTCTTTGCTAAAGCAAGTGCTTTCTTGTTTTTTTGTAGCTTTCCGCCCGTTTGTAGTTGTCTGCTGGTCGTACTGCGTGATAAAGTCGCACCCCTGGGAGCTTTGCTAATCACAGCCGATTTTCTACCAACATTCACACCTCTAGCCGATTTTCTACTAACATTCACACCTCTAGCTACAGGTAGTGGTGGTAACTGAGGTATGGATCTTGCTAATCCAGGAGTATTTGGCATTCCTGAGGAATAGGAATAGGGTCCCAGAATTTGTGCAAACGGGTCATCCCTTCCTTTAGAAACAACATCTACCCGTTCTGTAGCATTTGTGGGTCGAATCAAGTTAGCAGATGCAGAACTTACTGGTGAAGCCGATGAAGCCTGTTTGGCAGGTACGACTGGGTTATTAAAGGGTTGATTCGCTGCTTTGTTAGGTAAGGAAGGCGTATTCGCTTCTGATGTGGTAGACGGGGTTGTCTTGGTAGATTCTTCTGTACCTTCTGAAGAACAGGAGGCGATCGCTAAAGTCAGAATAGCGACTATTGCAAGTTTTGAATTTCTGCCCATGAGCTTTTCTCAAAAGCCATATAAAAATCAACACGCCTGAAATTTGAATTTTAGGCTAAGTTTGATACCTTTATAACCCAAATTTCCACAATGCAAGTTTTTCTTCAAACTTAAGCGTTCAGCTATTAGCACTTAGCAGTCAGCGAGCGAAACATTACGGGCGTTGGTAAGCTGATTCATTCCTCTGCCATGACCATTAAGTGTTTTAACACATCTAACCCTTTCTTCACCCTACGAGAAACCGTGACTACACTGATACCAAGGCGTTCTGCCACTTGCTTTTGCGTTAAATCTTGCAAAAACACAAATTCCAAAACTTCACGGGTACGTTTTTCTAACTGTACTAGTGCTTGTTGCAAGCGAAGTTGGTCCTCTTGCGCTAATTGAAAGCTGCGGTAACGGTTATCTGGAACCAGTTCTCCTAGAGAAGTAGCCCCTTCTTCACCATCCTGTACCGGAACATCCAAACTTAAAGGAGCCCGGTTAGCCCAAGCTAATTTAATTTCTTGCCATTCTTGTGGAGAAATCTCCAATGCTGTGGCTATTTCAACATCCGTCGGCTGGCGATTGTATTTTTCCCGCCACGAACGAGACACTCCGATCGCCTGTTGTTGCAGTGCTAACCAGCGTCGCGGAATTCGTACAGTAACACCTTTATCACGAAGGTAATGTTGAATTTCACCGCGAATATAAGGAATCGCAAAGGAACTGAAGGCATGTCCCTTAGAAATTTCAAATCTTTCAATAGCCCGAATTAAACCTAAACAACCTACTTGGAGCAAGTCCTCGTAACTTTCATGGCATTGATTTATCCAGTAATGAGCTTCTTTTCTCACAAGTCCAAAATTGAGTTGTACCACTTGATTGCGGACATCAGCTGAGCGAGATTGCTGATATTCTCGCAACAACTGCCAAATCTCATGCTTCAGTTCGTTAGTGACTGTTGTTGGCATAGCACCGCATTAATGGGTCTATCAAATAGTTAAGTATTTGTATTAAAATCGAACTGCAATTGTATTTAGAAATTTGGTATTTATAGCAACTTCTTTTTCAAGATCAGACTACTCTTCAAGAGCAAAAATACGCAAGTAAAGATAGGAGCATACCAGAGGGTAGCAGCCTGTCTTCACAGCAATCTTTGCGTGCTATGCATAACCAAAAAGCACTTATGGCAGGTAAAAACTTGTTTGATAACAAAACCTACCACAAATTATTGACAATGCAGCTTAATTTAAATACAGTGGGATTTTTTATTTGGTATTTTGCTTTCGTAAGATTTGTAGTTGTTTAAAAACTACTATAAATAAAATAGAAAATTTGCTACTGAATTTCAAACCGAAATTGTACTGAATTAATGTAATCAATAATGCGGTTGTTTTCGCTATTTTAACGGAAGAGACAATTTTTTTAAGCAAAAGATCAACTCACAACCTAACTAAAAATACTGACTGAAATACAACAGGATTTATATATACTTTACAATTCAACCACCACACCCAATACTACTCGCAATACTGCGTAGGATTTGCGAAAATAAGAAACCCGGTAACTCCTGCGAAACCGGGTTGCTGAGAGGATGTTTGAAAAGTGGTTTGCTGTAATTTCAAGCACTGGTTGATCCCCCCTAGCGCCCCTTAAAAAGGGGGGAAAATACTCTAACGGTCCCCCTTTTTAAGGGGGATAATGGTGGATATTGAATATGATTGCTACTGATGAAAGGACTTTTCAAACATCCTCTAAGGGTTTTCCCAACCTACAACTTCCAAAAACAAAGGTAACTCCAGAACCTCCTTCCAAACATTTGCTTGAAAGGAGGTGAGGAGCTACCTTCACCGATTAACCTAATAGGTTATAGCCTTGAGCAGAATATTAGACACCAGCTTCTTCCAGAAGAGCATAGAACAAACCGCGAATTTTAACCTCTTCAGGCTCTTTAGCACCTAAATCGGTATCAGAGGGTTGTTCGCTCTCGAAAGTACCTGCAATTTCACCAGTAGCGCTATCTACTTTTGCTATTTGCAGAGAAATTTTGCCGTTTAAAACCTCAGCCCGCTTAACATTAGCTACCATGAGATCTTCACTATCTGATTGAGCGGGAAGAGCTACAGCGTTATCATATCCGCTAACAACACCGCGACCTTTGGGGTCGAGGAAAGCCGCACCACGGTAAGAGGGGACTCTGAATTCACCTTCAAAATCAGTTGAGGTGTTAATGCTGGTTAAACCAGGCTGTGATTGAGCAACCAAGCCTTTGACAGTGAACAAGAAGGGTATGCTTTCACCTCCAGGCAATTTGACAGTGATTGGTTGGAAGTCAATGCCATCTTGTTCAATGAAAGTGAAACTCCCATCGGAATTGACTTTCAAGTCACCAAGAATTTGGTCAAGAGAATAGGTACGGCGAGTTAATAATTTGCCCGCTACGTATTCGGCTTCTTGCCGTTTATTGATGGGTTCTTCTTTGACAAAGAATTGGGTTGGTTCCAAGCACATTTCCTTAATCACATAGGATTTACTGGCATCAACAGGGATGGAACCACGACGTGTTTCTTCTAGTTGAGGGCATTTGACAGCCAAACCGGTTCCTCGAATTTGTTCGTAGGTGAGGAACTCTGTACTAGCAGTTGTCGAAGCATCGTTACAAGCAGTTAGAAACCCCAGGCACAAAGCCAAGAGTGCCACAATTACAGCGCGAAACCTCATGGTTAACCTCAATGTAAAAAATTATTAATTATGTTGTAAAACTGTAACGAAACTTAATGATGCTTAACGTAATGAAACGTATTGCTTCACTTAGCCTGGGAAAGTAACCCCAAGCCAACCAGACTACCCCATCCAGTCAAGGATGTACGGTTATGGAATGGTAAAAGGATCGGCAGTTTTACAGACAGCCCATTGTTTTATGGGAAATTAGCAAATCATCAGCCAGATCATACGATTTTTTTTAACTTAAAATCAAAGCGTCCTAAGATTCACTATCTCAATGGGATCGCTTCTGGCTGTTTCAGACGCTCTGCTCAACGTTACAGCTCTTCCGTAAAATTAAGTTGTAGTGCTCAATAGTGGAGCACGAAAACCCATCTTTAACACAGGATACAAGTAAAAAATGAACCGATTTTGTAAAAAAGAATACTAAAAGAATAATGGAATATTTTGAAAAAGTCAAACACAGCAACCGTTTTCACGTTAGCCTAGTCTACAGATGTGTAAAATTCATCAAGACTGACTGTAAGCAACCCCTGGATTGAATCTAGGGGCTTCCGCAAAAACTTAGGTTGAATGAAAACAGCGCTACTCCTTGAATGTGGCTAAGTAGAATTACTAACGCCTACATTAAAAGTAAACAATTTTTGGTAGATGTGAGTTGAGTAATTTACAGGAGCAGAGGTTATGAGTAATAACGGTACAAAACCAGAGTCAATCAATTTGTCTCCTGAACTGCAAGCGATCGCATCTGTCGTGCATGATGCAGCAACGATTTGTCAAGGGGATACTCTTGCACTTTTAGCTTTACTGCGACAGTTAGAGCAATTACACAGAGAAATCCGGGATGGAGCTTTTCAACAGAGTTTACCTGATAACCGACAGGCACTCTACTCACTACTTCGCAATATAGAAGCTAAGGGAGGTTGGCCTTATATCGAGCGCATGAAGCTACAATCGTTTCTAAGTTACTTACAGCAAGATACAGATGCTGAAAACAGTACTGAACTCAGAAGTGAGGAATTAGAAGTAGGGAATTAGGATAGAAGAATTGTTACTTGTTTCGACTCTTAACTCCCAGACAAACAGAACGATCGCTTGAGTCAATATCATTGTTGTACTTGAGATAATCATCAATCCAGCGACAACCGCGATCGAGCAAGTCCCGCATATCCAAATTCCACAAAATAATTGTGTTGTCATCACTAGCAGATGCGAGTGTATGACCATCTGGGCTAAAGCTAACACCGAGTACAGGTTCGTGATGTCCGTTTAAAGTTTTAATCAATTTACCCTCACGGCTCCAAAGTTTCACTGTACTGTCCCAACTAGCAGCAGCAAGAACTTCACCATTAGGACTGAACGTGACAGCATTGACGCTATCGCTGTACCCCTTCAGCAATGTCTTGAGCAACGTACCATCCCAACGCCACAGTCTAATGGTGTTATCCCAGCTTGCAGAAGCTAATAAATTGTCGGTAGGGCTGAAACTGACACCCAACACCCAGCTATCATGGGGTAAAAAAGTTTTGAGCAATGTACCATCTCGCCGCCAAAGTTTCACTGTCTTGTCATCGCTAGCTGTTGCTAAAACTTCACCGTTGGGACTAAAACTCACACTGTTAACCCAACCTTGATGTCCCTGGAGAGTTTTGAGCAACTTCCCCTCACGATTCCACAGTTTAACAGTCCTATCTTTACTTGCTGAAGCCAACAATTTTCCATCAGGGCTGAAACTAACGCTCATGACGCTATCACGATGACCGAGAAGAGTTCTCAGTAATTTACCGTCGCGACTCCAAATTTTTACGGTTTTGTCGTAGCTTCCAGAAGCGAGTATTTGACCAGATGGATCGAAACTGACACTGGGGACTTTATCTTTGTGCCCTGTTAAAGTTTTGTAAAGCAGGGTTTTATCTCCACTAGCATTACCATATCTCAACCAAAGTTTCACGGTGCGATCGCGGCTACCAGAGGCTAGCATTTTGCCATCAGGACTCCAAGCAACGCTTAAAACTCGATCTGTGTGTCCCTTAAGAATTGGCAATCTTGGAGCTTCTAACGTCCACAGTTTCACCGTTTTGTCATAACTTGCTGACATTAATCTTTTGTTGTCCGGACTAAACGCCACACTGGCGACAGCATCATTATGACCTTGAAAAGTTTTGAGTAATGTTCCCTTTACACTCCAAAGGAATATCTTATTGTCATCGCCAGCCGACGCTAATTGTTGACCATTGGGACTGAAATTCAAACTCCAAATTGTACCGCTATGCTGCTGTAAGGTCTTATATAGACGCAAGTTAAAAATATTTTTATCACCTAGGAACTGGTGATGCCAAAGTTTGACTGTTTTGTCTCGACCACCGGAAGCTAGCATCGTACCATCAGGACTCCAAGCAACACTAGTAACCCCCTTATTGTGTCCCAATAAAGTTTTTACCAAGCTACCATCGCGACGCCAAATTTTTACCGTCTTATCTTCACTTGCGGACGCAATGTATTGACCATCAGGGCTGAAACATACCCAATTCACCCAACCTTGATGTCCCCGCAGGACTTTGACTAAACTGCCATCCTTACGCCAGAGTTTTATAGTTCCATCTTTACTTCCAGTAGCAAAAAAATTACCGCTTGGGCTAAAGCTAACACTATAAATCCAATCTCCATGCCCTTTTATTGTTTTAGGTAAACTATCAAATAACCCTGTTTTTGAATTTTTACGCCAAATCAACACTGTTTTATCTAGACTAGCAGAAGCTAGTGTTTCACCATCCGGGCTGAAACTCAAACTGGTAATACTATCACTGTGACCTTTGAGTGTTTGAAGTAACAAACCATCAGGACGCCATATTTTCACGGTTCGATCTCGACTACCTGATGCTAATAGCTTACCATTGGCGCTAAAGCTCACAGCCCAGACAATATCAGTATGCCCCTCTAAACGGTTCACCTCCGTAACTCCATAAACTGCTTGCTGAAGAGCTGTGATTACCCGCATTCGCGTATCTGGTTGAACGACCTGTGCTTGCTTCATAGCACGAAAAGCCCGTAAACTTTCTAGTAAAGCATCAAACTCTTTATTTGATGAGAATAAAGCTTCACTAGCAGCAGCAATAGCACTGATTTTTACATTTATTTCGCTACGTTCAGCTCTTAGAGTTTGGCGAATGGCAGATCTTTTTTGTATATCAGCTTGCCACCATAATCCTCCAATTGTTCCTACCATTATTGACAGCACTACACCCACCAAGCGTGCTTCTCTCAGTCGTCTTTCTAATACGAGGTTGAGTTGTTCTTGACTGAGTTTTTGTGCAAACTCGGCTTTTGTTTTTTCTAAGCGAACTTTTTCTAATTCAGCTGCAATACCATAATTATTTTTTTGACGAATAATTTTTACTAAATAATCATGTACTAACTGATAGCGATCGCCGGATTCTTCACAAACTTGAAGCACTAAACCACTACCAACTAATATTTGTAAAATCAGTTCTACTGTAGGAGATAGAGCAATTGATTGATGAGAGGACGATGATAAAATATCGCCCCATCTTTCTACCACCAAAATAGACAGTAACTCATCTCTAGTCTTAAGAGGTCTAGTTCCTTTTTCATCAGTTAATTCAAACAGTATTTTCCAAGTCAGATATTCATTGTTCTTTCCACAATCTTGAATAACTTCTTCAAGCCAACGCTGTATTAGCTTTTTTAAACCTCCACATCGCTTGTATTCATCCAAAGTAGTAATGTTTTCTGCTTGCAACTGAGCACCTACAATTTGTAATTCAATAGGATGCACTTCATTTTGGTCTTTTGCTAAATCTTCCACTAATTGCTTTATTAACTCATCTCGAACATCATAATGAGAACGTTGGGTCAATCTTTTAATAATATCAACTGCATCTTGATAGGAAAAATTCCCTAAGTAATAGCGAATATCTTTATCCAGTATATTTTTATTAATAACTCCTAAATCGTAGTTATTTTGTCCTCTAGTATTACTATAACGTTCAAATTCTAATAAGTAATGTAAATAATCTTCTCGTGTAGAAAGAATCACTTTTACATATGCAATATTTAAGCAATCACTTAAAAATTTATAAAATTCTCGTCTTTTTTGAGGACTAGTATAAAAAAAGAAAAAATCTTCAAATTGGTCAAAAATCAAGACGATTATATAGTTCCTATCAGTCAAAAGACGCAAATACTCAATAATATTTGCAGGAGAGTTTTCTCTATTTCCCAAACTTGAGATTTCGGAAATAGATTGATTTAAATTGTGAGAAATAGAGGTTATCCAGTTAGTATAAACAGACAACAAAATTGTGAGAGGTAAGCGATCCCCAATCACTCTATGTTTTAAGATGGGTATTAAACCAGCTTTTAGTGTTGAACTTTTCCCCACACCACTAGGTCCGTAAATCACAGTGACTTTGCAATCAGCACGAGCAATTCTCTCAATCAATCGATTAACATCTTTCTGTCTTCCAGAAGTGGCTATTTCTTGAGCAACTCCTTCGAGAGAAGAGAGTATTTTTTGTGAATTTTGAATAGGATTAATTCTATGATGTTGTGGCTGTAACTGACTGGCTCCAATAAAGCTCCGATAGCCATACTGATGCTCTATTTGTATTTTTTCTTTTTTTAGATAAAAAGCATCTAGGTAGTTACAGAAATTTAAAAAGTAGAGCGATCGCAACTCTTCTAATATTTCTAAATACAGTGAAGGCTCGTACTGTAACTCACAAACAACTTTCGCCCATTCCAAATTATTTACCGCTTCATCCAATTCACCAAGTTGACGTTGTGTACGACCAAGTAGGAGAAGATACCAACTTTCCTGCTGACGGGAAATATCGGGTACGCTTTCTGCAATAGTCAGTGCTAAATTTGCTAATTTATATGCCTGTAACCACTGAGATTTAGAAATAGCTACAGATGCTAAAAAGCCGTAGTCCTGAGCGATTTGTGCTTTTGTTCCATAAGTTTCATGTAACTTTAAAGACCTTTGAGTCATTTGTAATAAGTCTTCCCAAGCTTGCAATCGTTGTAACATTTCACAAGCAGACACAATAAACTTTGCGACTAAATCTTGTCGTTGTGCTGTTTCAAGTTCCTCCAAACATTGCTGAAACCAAACAAGAGCATCTTGCCAATATTTACTACTTATGGAGGGGTGTAAATCCGCCATACGGCGATAACACAGCCCTATATGGAATAAGACTATTGCCTTCCTGAGAGGGGGTGATAAGGTGATGGACAGAAGTCCACTCCCTCTCTCATTATCTAAGCGAGATTGCCAAAGAGTTAGGCTCTTGTAATAATGAGATAAAGCGCGATCAATTTCATCATTTGCGTAACTCTCACGTCCTAAGACAAATTCAAGACTTGCTTCTAATTCTGGTTCTAAAGTAATACCATACAGACGCAGCAAGTCATTTCGGGCTACTTCAATTTCATAGCGATGTTGTAATTGAGTTTTAGGACCTAAATCCAGGGCTGTATTGGATACAAAATTTTCGATTCCTGCATCTAAAATTTTTGCAAACAAAGATTCGGTTTCTTGACGCACCAAAGAAATTAAACCTTGTTTTCCCATTTCAAATTTTATGGTAGTTGCAGCCCAACTTTTAAAATCAGGTGCTAATCTAGAAAGTAATGCAGCGACTTCATCTGTTAGCCATAACACTAGGGGAAAGGGGAAAATTTCTGGATAGATATCTCTAGCTTGGTTAAAATCAATAAGCAGGTCTTCAAGAGAAATAACTGATTCTAGTCCAAAAACCATCAAAGCAGATGGCAAAGAGTGTGTAGAATTGGCAGAATGATTGGGGTATATTTCTGTTGCTATAGCACTGTGAAGTGCATTAATGGATGGAGGAATGCAAAATTCTTGTATCAATAGCTCTTGACTGTAGGAGCGAAAAGCCATTAATATCTCATCTTGAAGTTGTCGATAGTTACACCGAACTAAAATCAGAGCAAATTGACCTTGAGATAGTGCGATCGCCCTTATCAATCTTTGCAGAGAATATTGATTTTCTCTGGAGATGATTCCTTGAAATTGCCACTCTGTCATAACTAAAAGCAGGGCTTATTGACGTAAGAGAACACAAAAGACAGATATAGCAATCCTAAATCATTTGTAATAAGTTTTAGGAGCTAATAGCTAATAGTTAATTGCTAATTGCTTTTTTACCATTAGCTATTAGCAGTCCTCACAAAAATTTTACATTTCATTTAGGATTGCTAGATATTTGTTTCCAAACTTTGAGTAAGCCACTCGATTCGGGAGAAGAAGTTTAGTTTGAGAACACCTAGCCAACAGCACCTACACCCACACCCCTCGATACTTGTCGGTTAAGCCGGACTAGAAACCCGGTTTCTTCAAGAAACCGGGTTTCTAAGAGCGCCAATAACCCAAAACCTACGCAGCACACCCTGTATTTCTTGAAAGCACGCCACGGACGGCGTTCACAACTCCATATAAATGAAATCACTTCTTCCCCTATACCCCACACCCTTACACCCCTACACTCCATAGGCAGATGAAGTTATATCCTCTGCCCATAACATAGCTGCTGCATAACCTGTAAAGTTTTGTAGCGCTACCTTCCAGAGTTGTTGTTCAAACGCCCAAGGACTTTTTCTGTTTCGGCTAATGCAGGGCTAATCCCAAACCAGCGCCCTTTTGGATCTCGGTACTCAAAAACAAACATACTTCGTAGTAACCTCTGGTAATCTGATTCTCCTTTCAGGCTTTGTTGTTCTAAGACTTCATAGAGCAACTCCCATTCTTCGTCGTCTATCGCAAGTAATAGATCGTCCCGGTAGTCTTTAATCACTGATTCTAAGCAATCTCCAGAAAAAGGAGGGTCTTGGCGTTGTAAGCAACTGTAAAGTAACCCCAATAAGTTACGGATATGACCGCCACTAACACGACACAAACGATCTAGGGTTTCTGGTCGATCAAATAACTCGGAGATTAAATCTAGCCTTACATTTGGTAGAACCTCTGGGAAGGCTCGTGCTAAAACAAGCTGTCTTAACAGAGATATTCCTGGTTCATAATCGCTTCCATCCCTCTGTCTTACCAATACCATTGGCAAAATTTTGGGAGCAATACCCCCTCCAAGGCGGTTTTTGAGCGTCTCGTACTCATTACAGAAAATTAAAGACAGAGGAATTGTGTATACAACGTGACATTTCAGCCGACGTAATTGCTCCCCTCGGTCAATGAACAGATACTCTGTTTGCGATCGCCCAGATGCTAAGGGACGCATATCCACTCGATCTAAGTTATCAATAATCACAACCAGTCCGGCTTGACCCCTCAGCTTTAACTGTTCAATAGCCCTATCTAATATTTCTTCATTAATTGCTTGCAAAATGCTATTAGTGCGTGGTTCCAGATATTGTCTCAATTGAGAACGCAGTTGCGGGCTATCTTTTGTTTTGGCGCTGATTTTGGCAATACCCAAAGACAATTCTGCTTGTGCGGAAAGTTCAATGGGAGTTTGTAGAAAATCCCCTATCTCTTTGAACAAATTCGCAAAGTAGCCCGGTTTCATTTTAATGTTAATCGCTTCTAAACTAGCGCTGACTTGACGGGCTACACTCAGCAAGATATCACTAACGTCTATATCCGCCATATCCAAATCTTGACTGGATTCAAAATAGACTACATGAAATCCTGCTTGTTCTAGCTCTGCTTTAAGGCGCTGTAGTTCTGTTGACTTACCACAGCCAATATGACCCGTAAATAATTGGCAGGTTGGTTCATCTGGAGAAATTCGGACGATAGTGCGTTGTAGTTCTTCGACAATCTTACAACCACGTACAGCGGAGAAATCTATGTAATACTGTCTGTCAGAGACATTGCCCATAATCAGCGTCTTACTGGGATTGCAGGCTTTAAAAAAACGTGATAAATTCAGTGTTTTCTTCATTGTAGATGCACATATCCGCGTATATACGAAATAAGTTGTACCCAAGTGTTTGGGCAGCACCAGCATACAAACTATTTCTTGTACGTGTTGATATTATCGTGTTATTGTCTATGCTCGGTTGTTTGAGAAGCTTCTTCCCAAACTATTAACCTTGCTAGTGACTAACCGTACTATGATAGAAACTTAATTGCCCTGTTCAGTTAAGGTGATGTATCTTTTTTTCATTTGATGTTAAAGCTTTGACATTCTCTAGCTTTTAACTTACCTTGGACACAATCTTAAAATGAGACTAAGCGCTCTTCGCTTTCAGAAGCGATCAAACAGTACAACGGTCGGTCGTTAGAATTGCCGACTTGCTGGGACTGCTGTTCGTTATTGCAATGTGCTTTATGTAATCCATCATTGTACTACTATCACTATTTTTATGTACTGTCAACAACCTAGGAGTATAAATGTTCTCTTAAAATTGTGACATTAACCAGCAGTAAACAACATCCGAATTTATGTCCTAAATACTCCGTATAACCAAGAAAACTGGCTACATCAGAAGTGGTTAGTTACTGAGTTCATAAAAAATTAGGGTTAATTGAACCGATGAATATAAGAATTTTTACCGTGAGGCTTCTATGAATAACCGCCGTAAGCTGATGAAAAAGCGCTTGACTAACTTAAAATGATTTGTCAAGACTCTATTTGTAGCCTTTTTGGAGAACAAACGGTCACTACCTCACATTTACAAGGCTACATATGTAAGTATTACGAGATATGCCGCAATCCTTTTGCTGTAAAGTTTTACTAAAATAGCATATTGATACGGGCGCAAAAACCTCTTGGGCTGAAAATGGAAGGGTTTGAATGGCTGGAATAGTATCAGTTTCCCGGGCAGTATTGGAAGGACGCCGTAAGAGATTACGTCAGAAACGGCAAATGAAAGTTGTTCAGACTATTTGGCAAAGCTTAGCCGTAAGTTCCCTGGCTGGTGGTTTGCTATGGGTAACAATTCAACCGATTTGGGTGCTCAAAAGCCCAAAAGAAATTGTCATTTCAGGTAATCACCTCCTTTCTCCAACAGCAGTTCAATCGCTGCTTGGGGTTTCCTATCCCCAATCTCTATGGCGCATAGAACCACACAGGTTGGCTGAAACGTTAAAGCAGGAACCGACTATTGCACAAGTCACAGTCAGTCGTCGTTTGTTTCCACCAGGGTTAGTCGTTCAGCTCCACGAACGCGTACCTATCGCGATCGCTGAAATAGAACGAGAAAACAAAAACGGTAGTACTAACAAAGTATCCTTGGCGCTAGTGGATGCTAACGGTGTTTGGATACCTTTAGAAGAAGACATTTTACAAAATCCTCAGGTGAAACTACCCACCCTTAAAATTCTTGGCTCTCCAGAGCAATACCGCTCCCATTGGGCTGAGTTATACCACGCTATTGACCAAAGCTCTCTTAAGGTCAGGGAAATTGATTTCCGCGATCCAACAAATTTAATTTTAAAAACAGAATTAGGTACTGTGTATCTTGGCGCACCTACTTTCCAGTTGACTGAACAAATCAAGGTCTTAGCACAAATGCGCCATCTCCCATCACAACTGAATTCCAGCCAAATTGAGTACATTGATTTAAAGAATCCAGAATCTCCAGTAGTACAGATGTACAAAAAAAACCAGCAGATGGGTTCTCCGAGTTCTTAAAAAGATTTGCTGTATTTGATGTACGCAACACACTTAATTAATAAAGAAGTTTTATGCTGATAAGTATATTCTCTTTGGTGTTCGAGCCACTTAAGTCAACATAGCGCGTAGCTTCTCATTAGAATGAGAGGAACAACCACAAAACTTCCTCTAGGAAGCCTAGTGTACGCTTGTTTTCAACCTAACATCTCTATAATGGGGTGCAAGATGTTAGACAATCTAGAATTGAGGTCTGCTGTGGATCGTGCTTTTTATCTACCCTATCTTCCACTAGACGCAGTATGTTATCAATTTGAGTTGATGAAATTGTGCCTATGGAGTAGAATCTTGCCGCAATCAACAGTTGAGAACCAAGGCTCAATATAACCGTATAGTAGCTTTCCATAAATTAGTGGTATGCAACCAGATGGAGGATGCTGAGGTAGACGTAGTGTTTTTAAAGTCCTTCGGACGCCACTGATATCTCGATTTCTCAAGAGTAAGGGATGAGTATCCCTAACGAACGAGAAAAATCTCTTTAAAAAGAGTATCTCTCATCTTGAGGCGAACTGACAATCAGCGGTGTGCCATCACCAAGATGGGGGAATTCAGCACTCGCCTGTCTGAGGGTCTGACTTTTAACGTTATGTGGAAAAGGTGATTTTAACGTTTTCTCAAGTCCTTGTTTTTTCGTTAGCTATTATCATTAGCTTACAGTTATTGATAATAAGCCAGTGGAAAAAGTAACATAGTTTCGTTAGATGAGGATTTATGGTGAACAGTCAGGTTTAAAGATAAATCAGTAAAAAATAAATTTTGTGTCTTGAGTTGCAATAATTCATAATGGTCAATCCTGTTGCCCAAATCTTGATGACAAATGAGACGCGCCTTGGCGCGTCTTTACAAGTTGTGCAGTTATCCCAGAATGGAATGTCCGAAATTGTTTTCTTACCAAGAACAAACGTAAGTGATAACTTAAAATTATTCATCGGACGTAATTCGGAGCTTAGAAAAACTTGGTTATGCCACTGGGTCGGGTGTTTAGTTTATCTGAAGTCATACCAAAACACCTTATTAAGCAGGATGAAGAGTGAAAACTCGATCAGTATCAGATACGTTAGAGTTAATTTCTCGTTCCAATCACTAGTAAGATTACGGAGAGATTATTGCTGGTACCAACGATATACTGAGCAAAATCAGCCACAGAGTCGTAAAGATATCTATGTCTGGTGGAAGTTATATAAGTCAAATTTAGGTGAATATAGGTATACTTCACTAAAATTAGATGAACAACTGGGTACCATCCGGGCTAACCCAAGAGCCAACTTTCTCGCGTCCAATCCTGTAAGGATTGTTCGTGGAAAGAACAATAAAGAACAATGCCATATATGGGCATCGTTAAATTCTCGTTGACTCCTAGGTGATTAACACCTTAAAAAGTCGTTTATCTACCTTTTGTAAATCTGATGACACTTGATAATAACCAAGGGCTTAACTATAAAAACTCACAATCTCCGGGTCAGTCTGGGTTCTCGCTAGCAGTCAACTCAACTAATCCCTTTAATCATAGTGGTCTTAACTATGGTCAAAATCATGACAGTAAAAGGATTGAGCATGAAGATACCCGCATAGGGGACATAGTTCCTGGTCGGGTTGCTAACATCAAAGTGATTGGTGTTGGCGGTGGTGGCAGTAATGCTGTTAACCGCATGATAGCATCTGATGTAAGTGGAGTAGAGTTTTGGTCTATTAATACCGACGCCCAAGCCCTTACCTTAACATCAGCTCCATCTCGCCTGCAAATTGGACAGAAACTAACCCGAGGCTTGGGCGCAGGTGGTAATCCTGCTATTGGTCAAAAAGCAGCAGAAGAATCACGAGACGAAATTGCCACAGCTTTAGATGGTGCTGATTTAGTATTCATAACCGCTGGTATGGGGGGAGGGACTGGTACGGGTGCAGCCCCAATTGTTGCTGAAGTCGCCAAAGAAATGGGAGCTCTCACTGTTGGTGTTGTCACACGTCCATTTATTTTTGAGGGACGCCGCCGCATCCAACAAGCGGAACAAGGTATTGAAGGTCTTAAAAGTAGAGTGGATACACTCATTATTATTCCTAATAACAAGCTCTTAGAGGTGATCCCAGAACAAACTCCTATGCAAGAAGCTTTTCGTTATGCCGATGATGTTCTACGTCAAGGGGTGCAGGGGATCTCTGATATCATTACGATCCCAGGTTTAATCAACGTTGACTTCGCAGATGTTCGTGCTGTAATGGCAGATGCGGGATCGGCTTTAATGGGGATCGGTATTGGTTCGGGCAAATCAAGAGCACGAGAAGCGGCGATCGCAGCTATTTCCTCGCCTTTATTGGAGTGTTCTATCGAAGGCGCAAGAGGGGTAGTTTTTAACATCACTGGTGGTAGCGACCTGACCTTGCATGAAGTAAATGCGGCGGCTGAAACAATATATGAAGTGGTCGATCCCAATGCGAATATTATTTTTGGAGCCGTTATTGATGATAGGCTCCAAGGAGAAGTTAGACTGACTGTGATTGCAACTGGATTTACAGGTGAAGCACAAGCTACACCCCCACAAACCGTCAATCAATCACGAGTCGTATCTTCTTCACCGCCCCCTGCAAGAAGAGTTCCTCAACCACCACCCGCTAGTCAACCAAAACCAATTGTGGAACCAAAAGAAAAACCTGGATTGGATATCCCTGACTTTCTTCGCAATCGACGCACACCTCGCAATTAAGCCATCAGTTAAGAACACCCAGCAAGTTATTTGCTAGGTGATACCATACATCTACGACCACGGGTGCAATTTGCTCTATCTACACTCTCAAATCGTTGTTATTGCCTGATTCTGCTTGAATAAGTGAGGTTTGCAATTGACCGTTCTTGAGGTGTGGTGGTTTTGAATAAGTCGTCGTTTTTTATGACCGGGCTGAATTTCGGTACCCGGTTGCGCTGTAATTTCCAATTTTTCTCCAAGCATATAAATTTGTCAGGGTGCAAGGGAAATTACACGGTTTCAGACTCGGAAATTTGTTTTTTTGCTTGCTCCACCCATTCAATGACTTTGAAACCAAGACGAGTATTGTCTAGTCGATCTATCTCGCGCACCCCAGTCGGACTGGTGACGTTAACTTCGGTTAGGTAGCCGCCGATAACGTCAATACCAACAAAAATTAAGCCGTCTTTGCGTAGTGTCTCTGCAAGTTCTGTACAAATTTCTCGCTCTCTAGAAGTGATTTCAGTTTTAGCAACTGTACCACCAGCCGCCATGTTATTACGAAATTCTTTACCAACAGAAAGACGGTTAACAGCACCAATGGGTTCACTATTAAGTAGGATAATTCGTTTGTCTCCTTCCTTTGCTTGTGGTAAGTAAGTTTGTACCATGACTGGCACTTGTCCTTGGAAGGTACTGAGTTCCACTATGGAGTTGAAATTGCGATCGCCTGGTTCTAATATTAAAATCCCTTCACCTGCTTTATTACCTAAGGGTTTTAGGACTCCCAATCCTTTTGCTTCTACAAATTGACGAATTAAGTGCTTGTCAGAGGTGACGATAGTTTCTGGAATAGCTTGAGTAAACTGGAGGGCATACATTTTTTCGTTAGCCGCTCGAATTCCTTTGGGGCTATTAATCACTAAGGTTTTGTTTTGGTCAATATAATCCAGAATGTAAGTGGCATAGAGATAGGGGACTGTCACTGGTGGATCTGTCCGCATAAATACGGCATCCATTGTTTCTAAATTAACCATATCACGGTTGTTCAGCTTGTACCAAGGATTAGCTGTCTGGTAACGTCCCTCTACCAACTGTACTGGTACAAGTTCCACCTTCTCCAAGACAGCCCAAGCTTTACCCTCAACTACACTCAACAAATTTGCTTGCGTCACCCAAACTTCATGTCCCATAGTTTGTGCTGCTTCCATTAAAGCAACACTGGTATCGTGACCGGGGTCCAGTTTATAGATAGGATCGATAATAAAAGCCAGTTTCACCCTTTTTGCCTCAATTGAATTATGAATTATGAATTATGAATTATGAATTGTTCATAATTTTTACGAGGCGAGGAGTTCGTCTAGTTTTCCTTGAGCATCTAGAGCGTAGATATCATCACAGCCGCCTACGTGGCGATCGTTAATGAAAATTTGTGGTACAGAACGTCGTCCATGTGCTCTTTGAGACATTTTATTCCGTGCTGCTTCATCTCCATCAATGCTGTACTCGGTGTAATTGACGCCTTTTTGGGCTAGCAGCTGCTTGGCTCCAATACAAAAAGGGCAACTTCTCCAGGTATAAATTTCTACTTTTGCCGTCATATGTTCCTCTACTTTCATTAATATTTTTTAATTTTAGATTGTAGTGGTTGTAAATGCCTTGAACTAAAGTTCAGGCTCAGAGCTAAAACCCGTTAAAACGGGTTACGGTAACACTATCAAGCTTAGTACAGCTTTCATTAATTCGTAGCGTTTCACTGGTCTTATGTACCAGAAACCCGGTTTCTTTAACAATACCTTCACCAATTTTGACACCAGAAACCCGTATTCTTTAAGAATACGGGTTTCTAATTTTCGTTTATCCGAGCATGATTTAGTTGGGAGTACCCTACATATCTACCTTTGGACAGTTGCGTACTGAACTAGCTGTCCTAGGCGCTGACGTAGGGTTTCTAATCCCAAACGGTTGCTTGCAGAAATAAAAACTGCTAGAGGAAATTCTTCTCGGGCTAAGGCGAGAGTGTCACTACTTGCTTGGTCTATCTTATTAAAAACAACTAGTGCAGGACCGGGTGTAACTGGCATTTGCGCTAGAATTTCCCGAACCGAGCGAATATGACTTAACCACGCGGGGTGTGACAAATCTACCAAATGCAGCAGGGCGTCAGCTTCTGTAACCTCCTCTAAGGTGGCGCGAAAGGCATCCATTAAAGAGGCAGGAAGTTCATGTATAAATCCTACTGTATCTGTTACCAGAATCTCTTGGGGTTCACCATTATGGGCATCGGGAACAACCAAGCGACGTGTGGTAGGGTCAAGAGTAGCAAACAGCTGGTCAGCAATATACACTTCGGCGTTTGTTAAGGCATTGAGCAAAGTAGATTTACCAGCGTTAGTGTATCCAACAATAGCTACTGACGGGACTTCTTGATGCTGTCGCCGTTGGCGCAACCGCTCTCGGTGTGCTTGTAACTGGTTGACTTCTTGTTGTAGTCTGGCTATGCGTCGCTGAATGGTTCGGCGTTCAGTTTCTAGTTTGGTTTCACCAGGACCCCTAGTACCAATACCACCACCTTGTCTCGACATCGCCTGACCTCTACCCGTAAGGCGCGGCATCATATATTCTAGCTGCGCTAGTTCAACTTGTAACTTACCAGCACGGGATTGAGCACGTTGGGCAAAAATGTCTAAAATAACTTCGGTGCGGTCAACGACCCTAACACCAATTTGAGATTCTAAGTTACGGATTTGAGCGGGTGAAAGGTCGCGGTCAAAAACAACAAGATTGGCTCCTAAGGTTTGAGCGCTAAGAGCGATTTCTTGTACCTTTCCTTCACCTACTACCGTCTGGGGATGAATGCGCGATCGCTTTTGTCGCATCATCTGCACAACTTCACCACCCGCCGTATCCACCAACCGCCCCAATTCTTCCAAGGTGTCTTGGAATTGTTGAGGAGTGAATTCATCAGTCATAACCCCAACAATCAGGACGCGTTCGTGGTCAATGTCTACCTCTTGGGCGACAAATTCCCTCCGGAACTCTTCTTCGAGCCCTTCCACCAAGTCGATGAAGTCTTGCTTAGTCAGCATATCTAGACTCATGGGTGGGGATACGCTCCATGTAGCAGATGGGACGTTACTTCGTTGTTCTGTGTCCCCCTCATTTTCTTCGCCCCCTGGAGGAAGATAAGGAGAAGCTGTTCTGATTGCTGGACTTGCGATCGCCGCCCGATAGTCTTGGGGTGTCAGGTGAGCTAAATAAGCCTCTTTGACATACCCTGTTGCGCCGCCACCGCGCCGTTGAAATCCCGACCCGGTTATGTTTAGCATCACTAAGACATCTAAACGTTGTAGCGCCATTGATGTCAGAGCCACTTCGTTTGGCGGTTCTGATTTTAAATGGGTTACAATACAACGGATACCACTGAGTCGTTCAGCACCGTAACGAGGTAATTCCAATAATGGGATTTGCGTTTGACGGGGCGTACCTACCCCTACACGGATAACTTGTCCGCGACGGTTGAGGTATGCACAAACGGGCTGATTGATTTCAGTACTAATTGCAGCCAGTCGCTGGGAAAATTCGGGCGTAGTGATGTGATCGCCCGGTATGCGCTGGTGATACAGCCGCTGTAGTTGTTTTAGCTGGCTGGATTTTAAACCTTGGAGATTACCAAAGATAGTCTCGATAGGCGTTTATGACCAGTAAAATGGTCCCCCGAACACTTCTCTATTTATTTTACATCACCTTTTTGGGTTGACAACTCTTCCCAACAACCGAGGCGCGGGAGTTTCAGGTGTGGATATCCGGAGCGGGATATGTATAAACCCGGTTTTTCTTACAATATACCTTAGCCAATTTTCTCACCATACCAGTCTATGAATCTCTTCTTCTTGTACTCTTATTGTTCTCAAGATATTTGATTGACTAAGTTCTCATCTGACAGTCCTGATAAAAGATCATTCAGTATTCAACCTTAGGGCTTCAGTGTCTGATGCACTTGCTATACTGCTACCATTTAATTCCCATTTCGATAGGTAGCTTTAATTTGGAGTAAAATGGAGTTAGACGTAATATT